>JBCDKT010000012.1 GCA_038746285.1 Bacteroidota bacterium | reverse complement strand
GGCGGCAGTCGAGGAGGGCGACCCGGTGCAGCAGCTCCAGGGGCTCTACGCCAAGCTCGAGGTGCTCCAGCGCGAGCTCGGCGTCGAGGAGCCGGCCGACATCGTCGAGCTCGTGCGCTCGATGGAAGACCAGCTCGCCGACCTCTACGAATCCCAGGAGAAGCTCAGCCAGGACGGCCTGCCGACGAGCGAGGAGATCACCGACCTCATCGACAACCTCGAAGCGCAGCTCGCGGAGTTCTACGAGGAGCGCGAGCAGCTCGCCCGCGCCAACATCGCCGATGTCCCGACGGCGCTCGAGATGATCCGCTCGATGCAGGAGCAGCTGACCGTCCTCTACCGCGACCAGGAGATCACGTCCGCGACCGACGTGGGCACCCTCCACGAGGCCGATGACCTCCCCGAGACCGCGCAGAACGGCTTCCGCATGCTCGACGCCGAGATCGAGCGCTCGAAGCGCTACGCCGCTCAGCTCTCCCACATGCGCGCCGAAGTCCAGAACCTCCGCGTGGAGCTCGAGCAGGCCGGCTCGATGCGTGACCACCTGGAAGCCTTCGAGGGCCGCCTCGACCAGCTCCAGCGCAAGAGCCTGGAGACCACGGGCGAGAAGCTGCTCTCCGCCCAGCGCCTCGTGGACCTCACGCGCAACCTGGAGCACCAGCTCCGCGCGCTCCAGTCCGAGAAGGGCCGCATGACCGACTCCGGCATCGCCGACGTGGACGAGGCGCTCACGCTCATCGCGAGCCTGCAGGCGCAGCTCCGCACCCTCTACGCCGAGAAGCAGCAGCTCCTCTCCGTGGGCTCCAACGACCCCGACGAGCTCATCGCCATGATCGAGCGCATGGAGGACCGCATCGCGCGTCTCACCTCCGACAAGGAGCAGGCGCAGCACCGCGACGCGCTCTTCCTCGAGGAGCTCGGCATGACCGACCCGCACCACATCATCCAGCGGGTGCGCAAGCTCGAGAACCGCCTCGAGGCCGCCAGCGCACAGGCCGATTTCGACGCCCTGCTGGGGCCGGCGCTGGAAGACGGACCGCCCGAGGTGGCCGTGCCCACCGGGCCGACCGTGGAGCCCTTCGTCGGGGCCGACCTCATCGGCCAGCTCGCCACGCTCAGCGACGAGCAGCTGCGCAAGCTGCGCTACGGCATCGTCCGCCTTGACAACCAGGGCAGCATCTGCTTCCTGCACGAGCACGAAGCCGAACTGGGCGACCTCGACCCTGACGCGGCGCTAGGCCGCCACTTCTTCCGCGAGGCGCTCCCCAGCGCGAACAGCCGCATCTTCTACGGCCGCTTCAAGCAGGGACAGCGCGAAGGCCACGTCCACGCTGCCTTCCCGTATACCCTCACGGATGCCGACCAGCCGATCAACCTGGTCGTGCAGGTCTGCCGCACCGACGACGCCGCAGACACCTGGATTTTCCTCAAGCGGTCATAGCCACCGCCCCTCCCTATACCCGTTTCCTCGTACCCAACCTACGCTAAGAACCTATGACCACCGTCACTTCCAACGGAACCGCCCCCGCTACCGCGGAGGCCCCGCTCTCCTTCACCGGTGACCTCGAGCAGCTCAAGCAGCTGAGCGGTGCCGAACTCGACGCCCTCGACTTTGGCGTGGTGAAGGTGGACGACGAAGGCGTGATCGCCTTCTACAACACCTACGAGTCGCGGCTCGCCGACGTCGCGCCCGAGCAGGCCGTCGGCCGCAACTTCTTCACCCAGGTCGCACCGTGCTCCAACAGCCGCCTCTTCCACGGGCGTTTCAAGCAGGGCGTCGCGCGCGGCGAACTGGACGTGCAGTTCATCTACACGTTCACCTACAAGATGCGCCCCACGCTGGTGCGGGCGCGGATGTACCGCGACAGCGCAGGTCAGAACTGGCTGCTGATCAAGAAACGCTAGTCGGGGCCACCGGTCTGAGCGGCAGTGCTGGCCCCCGGGTGGTCCGCCCCTAGCGGACTTGTCTTGGGTCCACCTGCCGACGGGCATGTGCGCTCCGCCCGTGCGCAGGCGGCGTCGCCTGCTCGGCTAAGCTCTGCCTGGATAATCAGTCTGAAGCCGAGCACGAGCAGATGGCTTCGTCTCGCAAGGCGCGCGAATCCGCAGGATCAGGGAGCGCAGCGACCTCACCGGGCACAGCCCCGCTACGGGGATGCAGCTGGGCGTGGCGAGCGGAGGCCGATGCCGTGCGCAGGCCGGAAATGGATTTCCCAGACACAGCCTAGCATGGCACGCGGGCCTAGCCCTGTGACGCCCCTCTGAACGCGCACGCCGCGCACGGCCTCTGTCCATGTCGTTTGTCTCTCTTGAGGCTCTCCCGAGGCCTCCCTCCGGTCCCCTTCCGAATGCCCCCTCCGTACGCCTCTGCTGCTCCTAGCACGACCGCCGCTCCGCCGGGGGCGGGGCAGCCTGAAGGCTGCTCGGGACGGGCACGCTGGAGGCAAGCGCTCCGCGATCGGCTCCGCGAACGGCCCCAGCCGCTGCTCGTATGGGACGATGCCGCCACACCCGGCGCATCCCTCTGGGTGGGGGCCCGCCACTGGGTCGAGACTTTTCGTAAGGTTGGACTCAGGCCCGGCGACCGGCTTGTGGTGGCCCTGCCTCCGGGCGCACCGTTCGTGCAAGTGCTCGTCGCGGCGCTCTGGGAAGGCATCACGCTGGCCCCAGTTGCCCCGGACGCCAACGCTGAGCGCGTGCTCGGCGAGCTAGACGCCCGTGCTGCCGTGGTCGCGTCCGCCGCCGCAGGCGTGCCTGCTAGCGTGGGCATGTGGGTGCCCGACGGCGTGGCGGGTCCCGTACAGACGCTGCCTCCGCCGCGCACTGCCGCTGAGCCTCCGACGGAGGACGTCTGCTTTCTGCTGCGGACCTCGGGGACGGAGGGAGCCCCGCGCTGGGTTGCCCTCAGCGACGCCAACGTGTTCGCGGTGCTCGGCAGCCACCGGCCGCACCTGGGACTCTCGGAGAGCGCGTGCGTGCTCTCGGGACTGCCATGGCACCACGCCTTCGGCCTCGTGCTGGAACTGCTACCTGCGCTGCTGGCCGGAGCCGAGATTGTCCGGGTCCAGGCGCCGCGCGACCCCGAGGCACTGCTCGCCGCCTTCGACACCTGGAGTCCGACGCACTTCTCGGCGGTGCCTCTCACCGTCCGGCGGCTGCTCGGCGCAGGCGGTCGTGCACGGCTGCACGGCCTCGCCGGCGGGATCGTCGGCGGCGCTCCGATCCCGCCCGACGTGGCCGAGGGGCTCCGAGGCTCTGCGCTGCGGGTCGGCTACGGCCAGACCGAGGCGGGCCCCGGCATCGCGCTCGGCGAGCCGGGCCACTTCGTCCCCGGCTACCTCGGGCACCCGCTCGGCTGCACCGTCCGCCTCGCCTCGCGGGGCGAGGTGCACTTCAGGGGGCCCAACGCACATGTGGGCACCTGGACGGCACAGCACTACCGCGCGCTCGACCCCGACCGTTGGGTCGCTACCGGGGACCAGGCGTGCCCCGCGGCCCACGACCCGACCGCCTTCACCTTCGCCGGACGGCTCAGCGACTCGTTCAAGCTGTCCAACGGTCGCTTCGTGCAGGCGGGACGGGCCGAGGCGACGCTGCGCGCGACCGTGCCCGGCCTGCTCGACGCGGTCCTGTGCACCCTCGACGGCGAGCACCTCGCCCTCGCGCTCCTGATGCCGGCAGGGGCGGTGCCGCCCGCGGCGTCCACGCTGCGCGCAGCCCTGGGGCCGCTCGGCGACCGTCTCACCCGCGCCGAGGTGGTCGCCCCGGAGACGTGGGTCCAGCACAGCAAGGGTACCCCTGACCGAGCGGCCATCGCCCACCTACTGACCTCAGCCTGACGGCGTCAACCGCCTCACGTTACTCGTCCCATGACCTCCATCCTACTTCACCTCGGTCCCGAGCACACCCTCACGCCGGACACGCTCGAGGCCGCTGCGCTGACCGAGCGCCTCACCGTGCGTCTCTCGGATGAAGCCCGCGCGTCGATGCGTGCCTCGTGCCAGGCGCTGGAAGCCGCCCGCGAGCACGGACATCCGATCTACGGGATCACGACCGGCTTCGGGCCGCATGTGTGCTACCCGGCTGCCTCGGACGGCAACCACGGTGCTGGACTGATCGCTCACCTCGCCGCCGGGAGCGGCACCTACGCGCCCGCGCCGATCGTGCGGGCCACTATCCTGGCGCGCGCGCAGGTGCTCGCCCAGGGCTACTCCGGCGTGGACCCGTCGCTGGCGGAGGCGCTCATTGCGCTCACGAAGCATGGCATCGTGCCCGCCGTACCCGAGGTGGGGTCGGTCGGGGCATCGGGCGACCTTACGCCGCTGGCGCACGTCGTGCGCGTGCTCACCGGCGAAGGGACCACGCTGCACCGCGGCCTCCGCGAGCCTGCCCGGCGCACCCTCCTCCGGGCCGGCCTCCGCCCGGTCTCCCTTTCGGGGCGTGAGGCACTCGGGCTTGTCAACGGGACGGCCTTCATGACGGCCTACCTCGCCCTCGCGGTGGCGCGTGCCGAGCGCCTCCTCGAGATGGCGGAGCGGCTGACCGGCTGGATGTACCGCGCGCTCGGTGCCCGGCGCGCAGCCCTGGACGACCGCTTGCACCGAGCCCGCGGCCACGAGGGACAGTGCCGCAGCGCAGAAGTCATCCGCACCGAGATCGCGTGGGGCGACGCGGCCGAAGCCGAGGACGAGACGCGCCCGCTGCAGGAGGTCTACGCGCTCCGGTGCGCGCCCCAGATTCTCGGGGCCTGCCGCGACAACGTCGCGCATGCCGCACGCCTCGTCGAAGTCGAACTCAACGGGGTCTCGGACAACCCCGTCGTCTTCGCCGGCGGCCCGGCCGTGCTCCACGGCGGCAACTTCCAGGGACAGCAGATCGCCTTCGCCGCCGACGCGCTCAACGCGGCGCTCACCCAGATCGGCGTGCTCGTGGAGCGCCAGGTCGACCTCCTCCTCGACCCGAAGCGCGGCGTCGTAGGAGAGGCCCCGCTGCTGCTGGCCTGGGAGCCTGGGGCTACGAGTGGTTTCGCCGGGGCGCAGCTTACCGCTACGGCCCTCGTCGCTGAGCTACGGCACCACGCGCAGATGAGCGCGGTGGCGTCCATCCCAACCAATGGCGGCAACCAGGACGTCGTCTCGATGGGTACGCTCGCCGCGCGGACAGCCTACACCCAGACAGAGCGTCTCGCCCCGATCCTCGCCGCGGCTGGGATGGCTCTCGTGCAGCTGGGGCATCTCCGCCGTCACGGCCGGGCCGGGGGTGCGCCCGTGACCACGCCGCCGTGGATGCCGCGCTTCGCCCCGCTCCAGCGCGACCGCGCGCTTCACGAAGACCTCAACCGCATCGCGGTCCGCTGGCTACAGCCGAACACCGAGGGCGTCGCTGTGCCCGTGCTCGCTGGTGCGGAGGCCGGTCCCTCGAACGCACCCGCCCAGGGCGACGGCGCGGCCGACTCTGACGCGGAGATCCCCACCTGGGAGTAAACGGCCCTCCGGCGACGACAGAGCAGGGAGACCTGGAGGCTGCTGCAAGGGTCGGCTCGATGGGTTGCTTGGGGCCAGGATGACCGCCCCGAGTACTTCGCCTGCAAGGCACCGGGTGGCGGAGATGCGCCGGGATATCGAGGCGCTGCTTCAGCTCTTCGAGGCAGCTCTGGTAGCGCAGGCCGCGCTCGAGAGCGCCTCCGTCCTGCCGCTCGGAGGTTTTGAGAACGCTGCCCCTGACGCTGCAGGCTTCGCGCAGGCTGTGTCGCGGCCGCGGGCCCGCGGCCGGCCTTGCCAGAGAACCGGCCTTGCCAGAGAAATCGCGGGGTCCTGGCGCAACCTGCAGGTGCGAGGTCCGTCTCGCGGTCAGCGTCCGTTGTCCGCCCGGACGGGGCAACGCGGACTGCGCTGTTTTTCCGGGTCCGATTCCGTACCTTGCTCCCCCGACCGCCCCTGAACCCCGCTTCGATGGACCGCTCCGCTACGCACGACGACGCCCTGAAGCAAGTGCTGAAAGAAGCCCTTGCCGAGACGCTCCACGAGCAGCGCGAGTGGCTCCAAGAGGTCGTCGCCGAGGTGCTCGAAGAGATGGCGCTCGACGAGGCGCTCCGCGAGGTGGAGGCCATCGAGCGGCTGAACCCGCCGGGGCCGTTCGGCGCGGTCGAGGGCGAAGCGTAGGCTACGCCGCCTCCGGCTCCAGGGTCTTCGCCGCCGCTTCGCGCTTCTCGGCGCGGCGGCCGAGCTCGCGGATCATCCCCTTGAAGATCGACGGGTGGACGGGCAGGATCGCGTACCAGTACGCCAGCCCCAGGAGTCCTTTGGGCTCGTAGAACGCCGTCTGCACGATGCGCGAGGTCGGCGTGCCGTTCGGACTCGGCTCGGGCTCGATCTCGAACTGGAGCCAGGCTCGGCCCGGCAGCTTCATCTCGGCGCGCAGCCGGAGCAGCCGGTTCTCCTCGATCTCCTCGACGCGCCAGAAATCGATCGCCTCGCCGACGCGGACGTCGGACCGGTTGCGCCGGCCGCGCCGGAGTCCGGGGCCGCCGACGAACTGGTCCATCACGCCCCGGATCCACCAGAGCGGGTTGCCGTAGAGCCAGCCGGTCTCACCGCCGATGGCCTTGACGACGACGAAGACGGACTCTGGCGAGGCGTTGACCACCAGTTCGCGCCGGTCGCGGATCATGCCTTTCTCACTCGTCAACTCGTTTGCCTCCTTCCCGCCGAGGCTCGACGAGAGCGACCCCGACCACGAGGTCTCGACCTCGTTTTGCCGGAAGCGTTCGAGCGCGAGCCGGACCGCCGCTTCGTAAGGAATCGGCTCCACGTCGAAGAGCGCCTGGCCTTCAGGGTTCTTGACGACGACCTCGCTCTTGAGGCCTTCGATGAGCGGGCGCGCGATCGCCGGCGAGATCGGCGTGACGAGGCCCGCCCAGAGCGACGACAGCTTCGGGGTCAGGAACGGGACGTGGACGACGAGCCGCCCGAGGCCGCGCACGTCGGCGTAGGTGCGGAACATCTGCTCGTAGGTCAGCACCTCCGGCCCGCCGATCTCGATCACGCGGCCTGCTGTCTCGGGCAGTTCGAGAGCGTCCATCAGGTAGCAGAGCACGTCGCGGATGGCGATGGGCTGCGTCCGCGTCAGCACCCACTTGGGCGTGATCATCACCGGCACGCGCTCGGTGAGGTGGCGGATCAGCTCGAACGACGCGCTCCCGGAGCCGACGATGACGGCGGCGCGGAACTCGGTCAGCGGCGGCCCGGCCTGCCGGAGCACCTCGCCGGTCTCGATCCGGCTGCTGAGGTGGACCGAACTGTCGGATCCCGCCGGCTCGATCCCCCCGAGGTAGATCACGCGGTTGACGCCCGCGGCCTTCGCCGCCAGGCCGAAGTTCTCGGCGGCGCGGCGGTCACGCTCGGCGAAGCCCTCGCCGGCCGCCATCGAGTGGATCAGGTAGTAGGCCGTGTCGATGCCTTCCATCGCTGCGGTCAGCGTCTCCGGCCTCAGCACGTCGCCCTGGGCGATCTCGACGCGGTCGGTCCAGTCGAGACCGGTGAGGCGGTCGGGGTCGCGGACGAGGCAGCGGACGGTGTGGCCGCGGTCGAGGAGGCGCGGCGCGAGGCGGCCGCCGATGTAGCCGGTCGCTCCGGTCAGGAGGATGTGCTGGGCCATGGTTCAGGAGGCGGAGTGGGAGAGAGGACTCGGTGTTGAACCGGACAAGGGCCTGCTGGGTTCTGCCGTTTTCACCGTATGTTGGAACTTGTCAAGAGGACGTGTGATTCATACCCCTCCACTCTCTCATCCACGCACCTCACACGAGGCCCTTCATGGAAGCCACTGACCGCAAAGACGATACCCAGACTTGGCCCGAACTCGCCATCGGACTCTACGACAAGCTCACCGGGCGCGGTGCCGAGATCACCTACGAGTTCGACAACTTCGACCTCTACGTCCCGAGCAGCACCGGCAGCGACCAGCACGCCCACTGGAAGATGAACGGCACCATCAAGGTCCGCACCCGCGACGACGCCAACCGGTAGGCGCTGTGCTGCCCCCAGGGTCATCGCTCGACGTCCAGGCAGACCTCTCGCTCACGGTCGACGGCGAGCCGGTCTCACTACGCTCGGAGGGCGACCTCCTCGTTGCCACCTTCCAGAGCGTGCCGCGGGCACTCCGCGTGCTGAAAACACTGCCGCTGCCGGACGGTCCGGGTCGCGTCGCCACGCTGCGCACGGCGGCCGGCACCGTCCGGGCATCGGGTCTGAACGTACTCGTGCGCGTCGGGCACCGGACCGTGGCGCGTGCCGGACCGGCGGCACGTCCTGGCTGGCTGTCCAGGCTGCTCCGTCTCGGGGAGGTGGAGGTGTACGCCCGGCAGGCGCTTCTGGCCGCGCTCGGCCGGTGAAGCACGGGCGGGCTATCTTGGAATACGCTCCGCCTACCCGATGCCGCCATGCCTCGTCTGCTGCTCGCCCTGCTTGCCGCTCTCCTCGCCGCCGGCTGCGGCGACGGGCGCGAAACGCTCGTCATCTACTCCCCCCACGGCAAGCAACTGCTCGGAGCCTACGAGGACGCCTTCGAGCAGGCAAACCCGGACGTGAACGTGCAGTGGCTTGACATGGGCAGCCAGGAGGCGTTCGACCGCGTCCGCACCGAGGCCACGAACCCGCAGGCGAGCCTCTGGTGGGGCGCGCCGCAGACGATGTTCGCGCGGGCTGCCGAGCAAGACCTCCTCGACCCCTACACCCCGACATGGGCCGACGCCGTGCCCGACGGGGAGCACGACGGAGAGCACCGCTGGTACGGGATGTACAAGACGCCCGAGGTCATCATGTACAACCACGACGCCGTGGACTCGGCCGAGGCCCCGACGGCGTGGGACGACCTCCTCGACCCGCGCTTCCGCGACCGCGTCATCATCCGTGCCCCGCTTGGCTCGGGGACGATGCGAACCATCTTCGGAGCGATGATCCAGCGGGCGGCCTCGGTCGAGGACGGCTTCCGCTGGCTGGCCCGGCTCGACGAGAACACGAAGACCTACGCCGCCAACCCGACGCAGCTCTACCTCTCGATTGCCCGAGGCGAGGGCGACGTTACGCTGTGGAACCTCCCCGACGCCTACCTCCAGAGCCGCGACCTGGGCTACCCCTTCTCGTGGGTGATGCCGGCCGAGGGTACGCCGGTGCTGGTCGACGCCATCGCCCTCGTCAAGGGCGGCCCCAACCCGGAGCGCGCGCGCGACTTCTACGAGTTCGTCACGTCAAGCGAGGCGCTCATCGACCAGGCCGAGCAGTTCCACCGCATCCCGGTCCGCACTGACATCGACGTGAGCGATCTCCCCGAGTGGATGCGGGTGGACATCCCCACGATGGGCGTCGACTGGGACGTGCTCGGTGAGCGCGAGTCGGAGTGGATGCAGCGCTGGGACGAGAACGTAAAGGGCCGAGGCGCGGCTTACCTCGCGGCGAACCCGCCCGAAGCCATCGCGGCAGAGTAGGGTCAGCCCGCCGCCCCAGCGGCGCGCACGCTCGCCTGGCCGGCCCCGTACATCTGCATCGTCTCCGGGTCCTGGACGTAGGCGACCACGGCGACCTCCTCGGCGTTCAGTCCGGCCGGCAGCGGCAGCGTCTGCGTGCCCGCCTCGGCATCGACCGTCGCGAAGGCGCGGACCACGTTGGCATGCTCCAGCGTCCGGCCTGCGTTCTCGCCGCGCGGGATGGACTGCGCGGCGCGGCGCTGGACGAGCGCGAGGTTCAGTACTGTCTCCTCGGGCGCGTCCTCGACGCTGTACGTCACGGTCACCGCGTCGGCCGCTGTCGTCGCGAGCAGACGGATCACGGCCGGGGCCGACTCCGTGAGCGCCTGCCGGATGGCGGACTGCGCCTCGTGCCGGCGCGACCCCACAAACTCGCGCCGCCCGTTGACGATCATCTGCGGCGTGTAGACCCGGCCTGACTGGAACGTGCGGGCGTAGGCGCGCTGCCGCTGCGAGTAGGCCGCGTCGCTGAACGGGTCGGTCCAGCCGAGGCGGTTCCAGTAGTCGACGTGGAAGGCGAGCGGGAGGAGGCGCGGGTCGTCGCGCTCGGCGAGTTCCACGAGCAGGCGGTCGGCCTTCGGGCAGGAGGAGCAGCCCTCCGAGGTGAACAGTTCCACGACGGCCACCGGCTCGGCGAGGCGAAGCATCACCGGCTCGGCCAGCGTCGTGTCAAGGGGTTCAGCTTCCAGGGGGGTCGGCGATGCTGCCAGCAGGCCTATGACGCCCATCGCAAGGGCGAGCACGGCGAGAGCCAGGACGGAGAGGATCTTCATGGCAGAGGTGCCGTTCTGCAAACTGGGGGAAAGGAGCGGAAAGTCTAGCCTAGCCGCTCGGTAGTTTGTGTAAAGTCTCTGTTATATCCAATCAAAGCCGCGCTATATCAGGAAGATGTTCCAAGCTCCTGCGCTCATAGTGACCGCGGGCGGAGCACTCGGCGCACTGGCCCGCTACGGTGTGGGCGTCCTCGCTCTCCGGATGAACGAGAGCGGCCTGCCCATCGGGACATGGACCGTCAACCTCGCAGGCTCCTTCCTGATTGGCCTGGCCGTGCCCCTGCTTGTCGGCAAGGGCGAGCTGCACCGCCTCGCGCTTGTCGTCGGCTTCCTCGGGTCGTTCACCACGTTCTCGACCTTCAGCCTCGACACGCTCGCGCTGTGGGAGAGCGGCCGGCCGGGGTGGGCCGCCCTCAACGCTGCCGGGAGCGTCGTGCTCGGGCTGGCCTGCGCCGCGCTCGGCCTCTGGGTCGGGCGCACCCTGAGCGCGTAGCCGTCGCTACTTGCCGAGGATGTAGTACAGGATCAGCCCGCCGACGGGGAAGAACACGATCAGCAGGGTCCACAGAATCTTGTCGCCCTGCGACCGTCCGCTCTGCCACAGGTTCAGCAGCGCTACGATGTCGAGGATGACGATGACGAGGCCGCAGATGCTGCCGACCGGCCCGGTGACGCGGTCGATCAGGTTGGGACCGCACCCGGAGAGGACGACGGTGAGGAGCGCGAGGGCAGCGACGGGCAGAGCAGCAGGGAAGCGGCGGAGCATCGGCATTGTTCGGAAGGAAGAGAGCGTCGAGAGAAGAGGGCACCGTAGGGGCGAACGGCGTTCACCCTCGCCTGCACTGGCACCGAGGTCACCGGGCGTCGCGCACCTTGCGCTGGCCCCAGACGAGGTAGATCACGAGGCCGACGACCGGGATGCAGATCAGGACGGTCAGCAGCACCTTCGTCCCGATGACGAGGTAGGCCTTCCACACCGAGATCGTGGCGAGCAGAGCGAGGATGCCGTTGAGCACCGCGAGGAGGGTCAGCAGAACCGTCGTGACGAGGCCGGTCAGGGCGAGAGCGAGCATGGCGTGAAGCGTCGATGAACGGCAGAGGCTACGGAGGTGCCGAGGGCGAGGTTGCAGCCGGGCAAGGAACAGGACGCCGGGGTGGCGGGGTTGACGAGGCCAGACGCAACGCCCGGCCCGCATGACAATCGGCTCCGTCCAACTCCCCGAGCGCCCGCTCTTCCTCGCCCCGATGGAGGACGTGAGCGACCCGCCGTTCCGCATCCTCTGCAAGCGGTACGGCGCGGACATGCTCTACACCGAGTTTATCTCGTCCGGCGGCCTCAGCTACGGGGCCGAGGGCAGCGTGCGCAAGCTCGACTTCTACGAGCAGGAGCGTCCGCTCGGCATCCAGATCTTCGGCGGCGAGATCGAGCAGGTCCGCGAGGCGACGCGCATCGTTGACGCCGCCGGGCCGGACCTGATCGACATCAACTTCGGGTGCCCGGTCAAGAAGGTCGTTTGCAAGGACGGCGGGGCGGGCATCCTCCGCAACCTCCCCAAGATGGAGGCCATCACCGCCGCCGTCGTCGAGGAGGCGACGCGGCCCGTCACCGTCAAGACCCGCCTCGGCTGGAACGACGACTCGATCCAGATCGTCGAGGTGGCGCGGATGCTGGAGGCGACCGGCATCGCCGCGCTCGCGGTCCACGCCCGGACGCGGGCGCAGATGTACAAGGGCGAGGCGCGCTGGCCGTGGCTGCGCCGGATCAAGGAGGAGGGCGTCCGCGACATCCCCTTCATCGGCAACGGCGACGCCTTCGACCCGGAGCGCATCAAGGCGATGTTCGACGAGACCGGGGTCGACGGCGTGATGATCGGACGCGGCGCGATCGGCAACCCGTGGGTCTTCCGCGACGCCCGCGCCTACCTCGACACCGGCGAGGTCCCCGACCCGCCGACGTGGGACGAGCGCGTCGCGGTCGTCGCCGAGCACCTCCAGCTCAAGTGCGAGTGGCTCGGCGAGCGCACCGGCGTCCTCGAGATGCGCCGGATGTACGGCGGCTACTTCAAGGGCCTGCGCAACGCCAGCAAGCTCCGGGCGCTCCTGATGCAGCAGCACGAGATGGACGGCGTGCTGGAGGTGCTGCTCAACTTCCGCGAGGACGAGCCGGAGGTACAGGTCGCCGTCCGCGAGGCCGTCAAGCCCGCCCGGCTGCCCAAGAAAATCGCTGCCAAGCTGCCGCGCCCGCGCCGCCAAGCCGCCGAGGCGTAGCGGTTCCGGGTTACGTCGGACCACGGGGCGTGTCTACACGGTCATGCTCTCTACTCCGACCCGCCGCCGCTCCGTCCGGCTGCCGCTGTACGACTACGCGCAGCCGGGAGCCTATTTCGTCACCGTCTGCACCCACGACCGTGCGTGTCTGCTCGGCGAGGTCGAGGGGGAGACGGTGCGACTGAGCGCGGCAGGCGAGATCGTGCGAGAATGCTGGGAGGTGCTGCCCGAGCATTTTCCTTGCGTCGTCCTCGACGCGTTCGTGGTGATGCCGAACCACGTTCATGCCGTCATCGGGATCACGGGCGACGGTGCGACGCCCGACGATGGTGCGACGCCCGACGATGGTGCGACGCCCGACCGTAGGGGTTTGATTAATCAAACCCCTACGGTTGACGATGGCTGGATTTTGATGCAGGTGCCTGGTGTGCCGTTGGGCAAAATCGTCCGGGCGTTCAAGGCGCGGGCGACGCGCCTCATCCGTCAGGGCGGAACGCCTGGTTTCGCGTGGCAACGGAACTACTACGAACGCGTCCTCCGCGACGAACGCGAGCTGGGCCTCACCCGCCGGTACATCGTCGCCAACCCGCTGCGGTGGCGCCTCGACCGACTGCACCCGGATCAGGCTGCGCGCATCCGGTAGAGCGCCTCGTCCAGCCCCCACAGCCCGAGGCCGAGCGCCGCGAGCACGGCGAGCGCCAGCACTGGCTCCCAGATCACGAACCCGCCGACGACCCCCAGAATTCCACCGAGGTACTTGATGTAGTTGAGCTGCTCGTTCGAGGTCTTCTTGAGCAGGTTCTCGAGCTGCGCCTCGTCGAACCCGCGTGCGTTCTCGATGATCATCGAGTAGACGTCGAGCCGCTCGACGAACCCGAGGACCGTCTTCGTGGCGAAGTCTTCGATCTGCTCGCTCCGCGCTTCGACGAGGGCTGGCACCCGGTCGAGGGACTCGTCGAGGCGGTCGAGGACGGGGTCGAGCGCGCCGGGGATCTCCTGGATCGCCCGGTCGATCCGCTGCTGGAAGTCGCGCTCGCCCACGGCGCGGTAGGCGCGGAGCGCGAGGCCGCCGAAGCCCTGGCCGGCGTAGTCCTCGATCTTCTGCCGCGCGAGGTCGGCAAGCTGCTCGCGCATCGCTTCGGAGCCGAGCACGCTCTCGACGTAGGCCGCCGTCAAGTCCTTCAACTCGTCTCGGAACTCGGGGTCCTCGACGACCGAGCGCAGCACGTCGACCGCCTGCTCGCGGTAGCGCCGGATCGCGCCGCTGGCCTCGATCTTAGCCTTGATGATGTCCTCGTTGATCAGCTCCTGCGAGATCGCCTGGGCGAGCCGGAAGATGACGCGCTCGCGCTGCGCGGGAATCAGGCCCTGCGGCACGATGGGCCGCTTCTCGCGCGGCTGGAACAGCATCGTGATCGCCAGCCAGTTCGTCGCAAACCCGATCAGCCCGCTGACCGCGAGGATGCGGAGCAGGCCCGACAGCCCCAGCTCGCGCCCGAAGAGGGAGAGGCTCGCGCCGGGAAAGTCCCACACGAACGAGACGAGGAACAGCGCGCCGAGGACCCACGGGATGAGCCGCATCACCGGCAGGATCGCCCCGAGACGACCCTTCAGGCGCGGCGGCTCGGGTACGGGCGACGGCGCGGACGGGGCACGCTTCGGGAGGTGGCGGCGGACGTAGCGGGCGAGGAGCAGCCCGAGGTCCTGCGCCCGCCGCCTCGTGACGGCCTTTGCCTCCTCGACGGTGTGGGCACGCTCGCCCTCCGGCTCGTTCGGTTTCACATCGACGGCCTCGACGTCGAGCGGCTCGATCTCGTCGGGGCCGATGATGCCGGGGACAGGGGTGATGCGTCGCTTCCTAGAGTCGCTCATGCCCGCTCTTACGCGAAGCCGAGCCGTTTGGCTTCACGCTGCATCCCAGCGATGACGGTGGCGATGTGCTCCGTCAGGTCGACGCCCAGCTCCTCGGCGCCCTCGTAGATGTCCTCGCGGCTAACGGCGGCGGCGAAGCGCCTGTCCTTGAGCTTCTTCTTGACCGACTTCGGCGTGAGCCCCTCCAGCCCGTTCGGGCGGACGTACCCGACGGCCGTGATGAACCCGGCGAGTTCGTCGACCGCGAAGAGCGTCTTCGCCATCGTCGTCTCGCGCGGCACGCCCGAATACGTCGCGTGCCCAAGAATCGCCGTGCGGATGGACTCGGGATAGCCTCGCTCCTCCAGCACCTTCACCCCCACGAACGGGTGCTCCTCGGGCGACGGGTGCCGCTCGTAGTCCAGGTCGTGCAGCAGGCCCGCGATCCGCCACTGCTCCACACCCTCGCCGAACTGCTCAGCATAAATCACCATCGCCGCCTCGACAGCGTAGGCGTGGCGACGGAGGCTGTCCGTCTCCGTCCAATCGTGGAAGAGGGCGAGCGCGTCGTCGTAGGTGGGTTTGGGGTCGGAGGTCATAGATCTGGGGCAGGTTGAGCGCCGCGTCTGGGCATAAACCACGATGCTGCTCCGCCAACGAGAAGCAGGAGTGCGACTACGAAGGTGAAGGCAAGAATGCTTCGCTCGTTGCTGTCTGGGAAATATCCTGGCCCCAAGTGCCGGTCCAGTGTGTCTTGTGTCACCAGCCAAGGATCCATGTATTCAGGAAGCGCTGCAAGCGTGGAGTCTAAGTCTCTGGGTGTGAGGACCGGTAGGGAGCGCGCACAGAGCCAGGTAAAGAGGATGCCGTCCCATGCGTACGCCTCTATCAGCATTTTCTGGCCATATTCGGGAATCATCATCGCACAGGAAGAATGATCGGTGCGCACCTCGATGCGCTGGCGATGTTCTCCTTTCCACCATCGGTCCACCTCGAAGAGCATAGACTCGTAGCCCGAACCTCCATCATGCGGCACCATCCAATGTGGCAGTTCAAGCCATGGAAATCGGTCGAATGCGTAGACCGAGCGATGACTAATCATTCGCCCGGTAAAGAGCACATCGCTGCTGTCCGCGACTTCGCTCCACGGCCTGTTGTCGCCACAGCCACAGGCTTCGGCCTCTGGCGCGGCCAAAAAGGCAAGTGCTAAAATGCAGACGCTTCTCAGACACATGACTCTCGGCCCCGGACCTCCCGACCCTGGATTCAAAACACATCCACGAGGCGGAGGTCTTTGAGGAACCGCTTGGGGTCGGCCTGGAACTCGAGGATGAGTTGGTTCAGGTTCGTGGCGGTCGTGTTGAGGTTCTCGTAGAGCGTCGGGTCGTTGAGCATCAGGCCGAGCGTGCCCTCGCCGCTGTCGAGCTTAGCGAGGAGGGCGTCGAGTTGGGTGGAGGTCGCCTCGAACGAGGCGAGGCTGGCCTCGACGCCGGCGAGCGCGCCGTTGAGGCGCTGGATCGTCAGGGCGAGCGAGTCGGCGTTCTCGTCGGCGAAAGCCCCAGCCTGCTCGGTGAGGACGCCGACGCTCTCGGTCGTGCGGCGGAGGCTGGCGAGCGTCGCGGCGATCTGGTCCTGCTGCGAGGTCAGGAGCCGGTTCGCCGACGACGAGGCGATCCGGAGCTGGCGTACGGTCTCGCTGAGGTCGCCGTTCTCGGCAAGGAGGTTGTCGACGTTCATGAACGTCCCGGCGGCCCCGGTGAGGAGCGTGTCGACGCTTCCGAAGAGGCGCTCGGCGTTGTTCTGGACGAGGCCGATGATGTCCGACGCGGGCTTGGTCACGAGTTGGTCGCCGTCCTCGAGCGGCGGCGCGGCAGGATCGCCCGGCTCGATCGCCACGCCGACGTCGCCGAGGGCGGAGAACCCGCTGACGCGGGCGAGCGAGCCGCGCGGGAATGAGACGTCGCTCGTGATCGAGAGCACGGCGCGGGCCTCGCGGGCACCGGGCAGCAGCGCCACCTCGCGCACCGTCCCGACCTGCACGCCGCTGACCTCGACAGGATTCCCGGACGCGAGCCCCTCGGTGTCCTCGAAGACTGCGGTGAGTTCGTAGCCCGCGCCGAAGACAGGTAGCCCCGCGAGGTAGCGGATGCCGAAAAACACGATGAGCGCCGCGACCGTGATCGCGACGCCGACTTTGAACTCGTTGCCGTATTGCATGGGGTGAGGGGCTGTCGGCTATTGGCTTTCGGCTCTCAGGAGAACAGGCTGCCAGCTAAAAGCCAACAGCCGAGAGCTTCAAATTACATATTCGCTCGCCTTGACGAAGGCGAGGGTGTCGGGGTCGGCGCAGCAGCGGAGGTCGTCCATCGTGCCGGTCCAGTGGAGGCGGCGCTCGTGGATGAACCCGGCGCGGTCGGCGATCGCGAGGACGGAGTTCATGTCGTGCGTGATGACGATGCTCGTGGCGCAGAGCGTCTCGGCGAGCTGGACGATGAGGTCGTTGATCGTCGCCGAGGTCTGCGGGTCGAGGCCGCTCGTCGGCTCGTCGTAGAGGATGTACTTCGGCTCCAGGGCGACGGCGCGGGCGAGGGCGACGCGCTTCTGCATCCCGCCCGAGAGCTCGCTCGGCTTCTTCGGGCCGACGTCGGGGAGCTTGACCTCGCTCAGGCACCAGTGGGCGCGGTCCATGATCTCGGCCTCGGACTGCCGCGTGAACGTCCTCAGCGGGAACGCCACGTTGTCGAGCGCCGACATCGAGTCGAAGAGGGCTCCGCCCTGGAAGAGGACGCCGAACTGCTGCCGGATCTGCCGGAGGTCGGCGTAGGAGAGCGCGTGGAGGTCGGTCCCGTCGATCAGCACCTGCCCCGTGTCCGGCGTGAGCAGCCCGATGATGTGCTTCAGCAGCACGCTCTTGCCCGACCCGCTCCGCCCGATCACCGCGAACGTCTCTGCGTCGCGGATCGTGAGCGACACGTCCTCGAGCACGGGCCGCCCGCTGAAGCTCTTCGAGAGGTGCTGGATTTCGATCATGGGGCTGTTGGCTGTCAGCGTTCGGCTATTGGCTTTCGGCCAGGAAAAGGGCTGACAGCCGGAAGCTGAAAGCCGGGAGCGGTCAAAGCATAATCACCGCCAGGACGTAGTCGGCGAGGAGGACGAAGACGCACGACATCACCGTCGCCTGGGTGGTGCTGCGGCCCACGCCCTCGGCCCCGCCGGAGGTGTAGTAGCCGTAGTAGCACGAGACGCTCGTGATGGCGAACCCGAAGGCGAGCGACTTGACGACGCCGAAGAACACGTCGTAGGGCCGGAACAGGAGGCGCGCCCCGTCGATGAACGTCTGGGTCGAGATCACGCCCGTCGCCTCGCCCACGATCAGCCCCATCCCGATCCCGACCGTGCAGGCGACGACGTAGATCAGCGGGAACATCAGCACGCCCGCCAGGATGCGCGGGAGGACGAGGTAGCTCGCCGAGTTGAGCCCCATCGCCTCCAGGGCATCGATCTGCTCCGTCACCCGCATCGTCCCGAGCTCGGCCGCGATCCGCGCCCCGACGCGGCCCGCGAGGATGAACGCCGCGATGAGCGCGCCCAGTTCGAGGATCACGCTCGTCGTCACGAACGAGCCGACGGCCGTCTTCGGGAGGTAGAACGAGCCCTCGAGCTGGTAGATCGACTGCACCGCCGCGACGGCCCCGGTGAACGCCGAGGCGAGGGCCACGATCGGGAGCGAGTCGATCCCGACGCGGACGAACTGCTCGGTGAGGTTGCGGTAGTAGAGCCGGAGGTGGGCCGTCCCGCTGAAGGCGCTGCCGAGGAGCAGCCCGAACCGGCCGAGGCCGGTGAAGAAAGCGTCCGTCCGGTGGCGGATGAGCGCGACCATGCGGTGTCACAGGGGGTGAGGTATACTGGCGGTCGGGGCTTAACGTCGCGGCTCGGCACATCGTTGCGTGAAGAACCTCGTCACACCGAACACCGGAAGGTACATGGCAAAGCCTAAAACCATTTTTACCTGCCAGGAGTGCGGCCACGTCGCTCACCGCTGGATGGGCAAGTGCCCCGAGTGCCAGGCCTGGAACTCGTTCGTCGAGGAGACCGAGCGCTCGTCGGTCAAGGCCCCGGTCATGCAGATCGTCCCGACGTTCGGGCGGGGGACGACCGGCTCGAAGGCGCAGCGCATCACCGACGTCGAGGTGGCCGAGCAGCCGCGGCTCGTAACCGGGCTGGGGGAGTTCGACCGCGTGATGGGCGGCGGCATCATGCTCGGGTCGCTCACGCTTGTGGCCGGCGACCCCGGGATCGGGAAGTCGACGCTCATGACGGAGCTCGGGCGGTTCCTGCCGGCGCACACCGTGCTCTACGTCACCGGCGAGGAGTCGGCGCGCCAGGTCAAGCTCCGCGCCCAGCGCCTCGGCGTCGACACCGGCGAGTTCTTCCTCCTCGCCGAGACCAACGTCGAGGAGATCGTCGCCGCCGTGCAGGACATCGGCCCCGACGTCCTCGTCGTCGACTCGATCCAGACCGTCTACCGGCCGGACCTGACGAGCGCGCCCGGCTCGGTCAGCCAGGTGCGGGAGTCGACCGCCGCGCTCCTCGCGCTCACCAAGCGGCTCGCCACGGCGACGTTCCTCGTCGGGCACGTCACGAAGGCCGGGAGCATCGCCGGGCCGCGCGTCCTGGAGCACATGGTCGATACCGTCGTCTACTTCGAGGGCGACCGGCACCACGCCTACCGCATCCTGCGGACGGTCAAAAACCGCTTCGGCGCCTCGGGCGAACTGGGCCTGTTCGAGATGCGCGAGGCCGGGCTGCGCGAGGTCGAGAACGCGAGCGAGATTTTCCTCTCCGAGCGCCAGTACGGCGCGAGCGGCTCGGCGATCGTCTGCGCCGTCGAGGGGACGCGCCCGATCCTCGTGGAGATCCAGGCACTCGTCACGCCCGCGAGCTACGGCACCCCGCAGCGCACGGCGACGGGCTTCGACCCGAAGCGGCTCCAGATGCTCCTCGCGGTGCTCGAAAAGCGCGAGGGGATGCGGCTCTCGCAGCAAGACGTGTTCCTCAACGTCGCCGGCGGCGTCCGCCTCGACGAGCCGGCCGTCGACCTCGGCGTGGCGCTCGCCGTCGCGTCGAGCTTCCGCGACGTGCCGGCCGACAGCCAGACGGTCGTTGTCGGCGAGGTCGGGCTCGGGGGCGAGGTGCGGGCCGTGAGCCGGATCGAGGCGCGCGCGGCCGAGGTCCACAAGCTCGGCTTCGAGCAGGTCCTCCTCCCGAAGTCCAACCGCAAGGGAGCGAGCTTCCCGGACGGCCTCAAGGTGCAGCCCGTCGAGCGGCTCGGCCAGGCCCTCGACGCGGTCCTCTGAGCGGCCCGGTCAGGCGGCGAGGGGCGAGGCGTCTGCTGCGGGGGCCGGCATCGCCGACGGCGCTTCGGCGAGTAGCACGCCGAGTGACTCGCGGTCGATGGGCTTCGGGAGGTAGGCGTCGCACCCGGCGGCGAGGCACATCTCGCGGTCGCCTTCCATCGCGTTAGCCGTGAGCGCGACGACGTGCGGCTGGGCGAGGCCGCCGGCAGCGCGGATGCGGCGGGTGGCCTCCAGCCCGTCCACGCGCGGCATTTGGACGTCCATCAGTACCACGTCGTAGGGCCGGTCGGCCGGTCGGCCGAGCACCGCCGCGACGGCCTCTTCGCCGTCGGCGGCGAGGTCGGCCCGGTAGCCGAGCCGGTAGAGGAGGCGAAGTACCACCTTCTGGTTGACGACGTTGTCCTCGGCGACGAGGATGCGGAGCGGCGACGGCGTCGGGGCCTCAGCTTCGCTGATCTGTTCGCTGGTCGTTGAGGGTGGTGCTGCGTACGAGGTGGTCTGCTGGAAGCGCGCCGCGAGGGCAGCGTAGAGTGCGGCGGGCTTGGTCGGCTTGTAGAGCACGGCGTCGATGCCGGCTCGCTCGGCGTCCTGGCGGAGCTGCGCGTCGCGCGCCACCGAGGTCAGCAGTATGATCGTCGGGCCGTCCCCGAAGCGGGCGCGCAGGGCCTGGGCCGTAGTGATGCCGTCCATGTCGGGCATCTGCATGTCGAGCAGGACAATCTCCGGCGGTGCCTCGCCGGAGGCCGCCCCCGCATCGAGCGCGGCGAGGGCCGCGCTCCCCGAGTCCACGGCCACGGTCGGCATGCCCCAGCGCTCGGCGAGCCGGACGAGGATCTCGCGGTTGACCGCGTGGTCGTCAACGACGAGCGTGCGGCGGCCGGCGAGCGCGGCCGGGCGCGCGGCCATGAACACCTCTGGCTCGCCGTGGACAACGACGGCCGGGAACGCGATCCAGAAGGCAGAGCCGACGCCTAGCTCGCTCTCGGCACCGACCTCGCCGCCCATCAGTTCGGCAAGCTGACGGCAGATGGCCAGCCCGAGGCCGGTGCCGCCGTACTTGCGCGTCGTTGAGGCGTCGGCCTGCACGAAACTCTCGAAGACGGCCTCGAGCTTGGCCGGCCCGATCCCGATGCCTGTGTCTTCGACGGCAAAGCGGAGGACGGTCTCGTCCCCGTCTTCGGTGTGGGGCGGGGCAGCCGTGACGCGGACGCAGACCCCCCCCTCGTCGGTGAACTTGACCGCGTTCGAGAGGAGGTTGACGAGGACCTGCCGGACGCGGGTGACGTCGCCCAGGGCGCGGCGCGGCACGCCGTCGTCGACCGTGTAAGCCAGCTCGATCTCCTTGCTGGCGGCGCTCGGGGCGACGAGGTCGAGCGCCTCCTCGACGACCGTGCGCACTTCAAACGGTTGTATCTCTAGGTCGATCTTCCCGGCCTCGATCTTGGAGAAGTCAAGGATGTCGTTGATGAGCGTCAGCAGCGCGTCGCCGGAGCTTCGGATGGTGTCGACGAAGTCGGCCTGCTCGGCGTCCAGGTCGGTGTCCAGGAGCAGCGAGGTCATGCCGATGACGCCGTTCATGGGGGTGCGGATCTCGTGGCTCATGTTGGCCAGGAACGCACTCTTGGCGCGGGCCTTCTCCTCGGCGAGCGCACGGGCGTGCTCGGCGGCGACTTTCGCCTCGCGGTCCCCGACATCGCGGGAGTTGACGACGACGCCGCGTACGGCGGGGTCGTCCAGCAGGTTGACGATCGAGCTCTCCAGCGTCACCGCGCTGCCGTCGGCCCGAAGCGCCCGGAACTGGACCGTGACGGTGTCCTCGGTCACCGCTCGGTCGAAAGCGGCCTCGACGGAGGCGCGGTCGTCGGGGTGCACGGTGTCGGCGGCGAGACGGCCGAGGAAGCTCTCGGGGGAGCGCCCGAGCACGGACGCCGCCGAGGGGCTCTGGTACACGATGCGACCCCCCGGCCCGAGGACGGTCGTGATGTCGGTGGCGTGCTGAACGAGTTGGCGGAAGCGGGCGCTAGAGATGTCGACCTGGCGTAAGAGCCGGAGGATCGGCCAGAGCGCGAGCAGGACGAGGAGGAGCGCCAGTGCGACTCCCAGGCCGACGAGCACCTGCCGGACCAACCGGGAGGTGTCAGCCAGAAGCGTAGAGAACCGGACGCCCAGCGCGTCCACCGCGTACGAGAGGGCCGTCGCCCGGGGCGCTATGTCGGCAGCGAGGCCGTCCCCGGCCTCGCCAGCGTCGACGCGGATCCGAGCCTCAGCGCCGAGGGTCGTCATCTGCGCCGTCATCTCGTCGGCCTCCGCCCACAGCGCGACGGTGGGCTGGAGCGCAGGAACTCGCTCGAGGAAGGCGAACAGTGTCACCACCGAGCCGACTTCGGTCGGCGGCACGTCGCCTCGGACGAGGGCGGCGCGGGCGGCAGGCTTGTCGCCGCGCTGGAGGGCGAGCCGGGCCTCGCCGTAGGCCTGTGGGTGAACGAGTGCCTGCTCGAACGCCTGGTACTTCTCGTCGTTGCCCGTCGAGGCGTAGGTCGAGAGGCGGTGGCTGGCAGCGAGCAGTCCCTTGACGTAGCGTGCCTCCGCCTGGACGTAGGCCTCGACGGTCCCGAGGACGGTGACGGTCAGCCAGAGAAAGAGCACGAGCACGGCCGTCACGCCAACGAGCAGTGCGACTACCGGCCTGATAGCCCGGCGGTGGTCGAGGTGAGCCCAGAGGGAGGAAAAGCGCGGCATGCGGGGGAGACCTGTTCCAGGAAAAGCGGAGACCTGTTCCAGGAAAAGCGGAGAGCACGGCGGGCAGCGTCGGCCTCTGCGCTGCACCAAAGTGTACTATCGGCAGAGTTACGCTACGCCGAAGCACAGGAGCGCGCCGGGAGGTAGGACGCGTTGGGGCCGGGCCAGAACCCCAGGCTCGGTTCCGGGCAGGTGCTCCCTCCGACACCGAAGCGCAAGGGCGCGAGCCTCTACGATGGGCTCCTGCGGGCGCACCCTACCGCACCAGCGTCATCCGCCCGGCCTGCACGGTGTCTCCCAGGATGAGACGGTAGACGTAGACGCCCGCGGCGAGGCCCGAGGCGTCGAACGCCGCCCGGTGGGTGCCCGCCTCGACCGGCCCGTCGAGCACGACAGCGACCTCGCGGCCGAGCACGTCGTAGACGGCGAGCCGCGCGTCGGCGTCGGTGTTGGCGTCGAAGGTGAGCGTCGTGCGCTGCGCGAAGGGGTTGGGCGCGAGGCGCACCGTCCCGGCGATGGCCGCACGCGCGGCGAAGAAGTTCTGCTCGACCTCGAAGGTGCGGCCCGCGCCGAGCGCGTCGCCCGAGACGGCGAGGCTGAACGGCTCGGTGTCGCACACTACGCCAGCGGCGGCGTCGCCCAGGTTCAAGGCCAGGCTGTAGGTGCCGAACGGCGCGCTGCCGGGCACGCGGACGCGGACCATGCGCGTGACCTCGGCTCCGGGCGGGAGTGTGCCGCTGCCCAGGTCGAGCGTCGCGCTCACCGGGCCGGTCGCGTCCAGCCACAGGTCGACCGGGGCCGCCGTGGAGGCGTCGTTCGACACCGTGACGGTGAACGTAATCGCCTCGCCGGGCGCGGCGGTCGCGTCGTCGAGCGTGGCCGTCAGGCGCTGCGCGCAGCCGGAGGCGGGCTGGACCGTAAACCTGCGCGCCCCGGCCGGCCCGACGAGCGGGAAGCGCTCGGTGCGCCCCGAGGCGTCAGCGGCCGAGAAGTAGTAGGCCACCTCGCCGCCGCTCGCCGGAAGCGGGAGCGCCGCCGAGAAGGTGTCGCCCCCGGCCGGCTGGAGCGCGAGCGTGTCGAACGGCGCGCCCTCGGCCTGGTAGACGAGGAACAGTTCGTCGCTCAGGAGCGGTTGCCCGCTGTACGGGACGATCTCCACGTCGAGGGCGACCTCGGGCTGGTACCCGATCTCGCCTGCGAGCGGCTGGTGCTGGAGCGAGAGCAGGCCCGTGTCGGCGACCTCTTTGATGCGGCAGTGCAGCGCGTCGGTCGAGAGCCAGCTTCCGGCGAAGCCGAGGACCTCGTAGCCCGGCATCGCCGCGCGGTACACGTCGAGGGCGTCGTCGTCCCACGAGGAGTTCGAGATCGGAACGTAGACCCGGTCGTTGACGATGAGCGCGTTCGCGTAGGGCTGCCCGCTCGGGCTGTAGACGCGGTAGACCTGGTAGGGCGTGCCGTAGGCGCTGGGCTGCGCGGCGAAGTAGGCCGCCACGTCCTCGTAGTCCTGGTAGCGAGAGTCTGAGGTTGGCACCTGGGTGATGACCACCTTGTCCACGTCCAGAAACTTGCCCCATGTGTCGATGTGCTGGATGTAAGCCCCCTGCGGATCGTCAGTGACGTGGTAGGTGTCGATCCCGAGGTAGTCGCGCATGGTCTGGAGCACGAGCGCCTCGTTGAAGCCGTTCTCCGACCACACGAGGTCGGTCGAGGCGGAGACGCCCCGGCCGTCGGTCATGTAGTTGCCGCCGGTGTGGACGAGGTCCATCGCGTAGAGCGGCGTGCCGAGGTGCGCGGCCAGGGCGCTGGGGACCGCGTTGTCATTGGGGCGCGGGCGGTTGTAGATGAAATCGATGACGCTGATCTCGCGGTTGCCGTCGGCGACGTAGAACGGGCCGTAGTCCCGGGTCCAGATCGAGTTGGTCCGGGCGCGGAGAAAGTCGGCGTTGGCCATGGTGACGCCCGCATTCTGGTAGGCGCTGCGGGCCTGGTTCTCCTGGGACGCGCTCGCCACGGTCGTGATGACGCGGACATGCTCGGAGAGCGCCGCCACCAGGTTCAGCGGAATGCCGAGCGGGTAGCGGACGAGCACGGCCTCGCTGCGCTCGAACTCGGCGATGTTGCGGACCGGGCCGGGCGGGGGCGCGGAGCGCGCAAAGCCGAGCCCGATCTCGTCGCGGCGCAACTCCTCCTCGGGCGTCATGGTCTGGGGCAGCGGGTCGGACTCGTACCAGGGCGTGTCTTGCGCCTGGGCCGACCCGAGGGTGGCGATGAAAAGCAGCGCGGCGAGAAGGCGAGCGGGCATAGCAAAGCGGTCGAAAGGGAGTGGTGCCGGGGCCGAAGTATACGGGCAAGCCGGGTGAGAGTATCTTTTCCGTCCGGTCGCCGACGGGGCGGCCGGCGCACCGCACAATAACCCCGGAGCGGACGCCGTTACCCGAGCGTGCGCCGCACAGCCTAGCCGCTAGCCTACGCCGCATGGAGCACCTGCCCGACGAAGACCTCGTCGCAGCCTACATCGACCAGGGCGATGAGCGCGCCTTCCGCACGCTCGTCGAACGCCACCAGGAGCGCATCTTCGGCTTCCTAGTGGGGATGATCCGCGACCGCGAGGTGGCGAGCGATCTCTTCCAAGAGACGTTCCTCCGCGCGGTCGCGGCGATGCAGAAGCGACGCGGGTCCTACGAGAAGCAGGGCCGCTGGCTGGGCTGGGTGATGCGCATCGCCCGCAACGCCGCGCTCGACCATATCCGCAGCCGCAAGAAGTGGCAGGACGTGGACGCGGGCGACGACGGGGGCACCTCGTTCTTTGACCGGCTTCCCGCCGAAGGCCCCGACGCCATCGAGACGCTCGACCTCGCCGGTCGCGTCGAAGAGCTTCGGGCGGCCATCGAGCTGCTCCCGCCGGAGCAGCGCGAGGTCGTTCTACTCCGCCACGAGTCGGAGCTCACCTTCCGCGAGATCGCCGAGATCACCGACGTTTCGATCAACACCGCGCTGGGGCGGATGCGCTACGCGCTCATCAACCTCCGCAAGACCCTCATCCCCGACGCGGCCCGCAACTAACCCACACCCCCGGCCTCTGACCCGAACGCTACCCTCATGCACGACGAGTTGAACGCCATCCGGCGCGCCTACGGCGAGCCTGGCACCGAGGGGCCGCCCCTCGGCACCGCTGCTGAAGCCGAGTCCGCGCGGCTGGCCGAGATGAAGACCGCCCTCGACGCCCTACCGCCGCAGCGCCCGGACGCAGCCACCCTCCATGCGGTCTTGGCCGCTGCCGCCGGAGCCGACGCGCTCGGCCCGGTCCGGACAGTCTACGAGGAAGAGCCCGGCACCCTCGCCACGCCCGCGGCGCAGGCCGAGGCTGCCGCCCTGTCCGAGGTGAAGGCGGGCCTCGACGCCCTCCCACCGCAGCGCCCGGACGCAGCCACCCTCCATGCGGTCCTGGCCGCTGCCGCCGGAACCGCTGCGCTCGACCCCGTCCGCACCGTGTACGGTGAGGCTGCTGCTGCCCTCGCCGCACCCGCGGCGCAGGCCGAAGCCGCCGCCCTGTCCGAGGTGAAAGCGGGCCTGGACGCCCTACCGCCCCAGCGCCCGGCTCCGTCCCTCGTCGACGCTGTCGTGGCCGCTGCCGGTTCGTCCCGCGCGACTCGAACCGCGCCGGTGGCTGCCGCTGCCGGGCGCGCCGCCGACCGTCCGGCCCGCCGCGGCGTTCGCCGCGGAGCCGCCGCCGGGCTCAGCGCGGCGTTCGCGCTCGTGCTCGCCCTCAGCATCGGGCTCTGGCCCGATGGCACCTCGCCGGTGCAAGACGCGCTGGCCCCGCCACTCGCAGAACGGGCCGAGGCTCCGGTCATCGCGGAAGAGACGGAAGCCGCAGAGCAGGAGGCTGGACCCGTATCTGGTGCCGTCGCCGATGCTGCCCCCGCGGCGTCTGCACCGCCGGCCGCCGCCGAGCCCATTGCCTCGGCAGAGCCGCCCCGTGCCGCGCGGACCGGCGCGTCGCAGGCCCGTCAGCAGGTGGCATCGGCTCCGCCGCCCACCGCTGGCTTCAGCACCGTCGCCGAGCGCCGACTCGCCTTGGCCGAGGAGGTCGCCGCCGAGGGGGGCGCCGCCGATCTTGCCTCCGCCCTCGAAGCCGACGAGGACCGCGCCGGTGCACTGCCGCTCGCGGACGGAGACCAGGAACTCCGCATGCTCTACCTCCGCCTGCAGGAGATGCAGGCCGCGCAAGTAGGCGTCGCCTGGGACGGAGCCCCCGTCTCGCTCGGCGCCCCGCCGGACTCGACCCCCGCCGCTCGCTCCGGCTGGATGCAGGTGCGCGTCGACCGATAGCCGTTTGGTAGCCGTTTCCGCCGACTCTCTCCCACGAACCACGATGCTCCGCTCCGCCTGCTTGCTCGGCCTCGCCCTCTGCACGCTCCCCGTCGCGGCCCAGGTCCCGACCGCGTCCCGCAGCGCCGGGGCGGGCGTCGGCGTCCACCGGCTCGACATCCGCGACGGGCGCGTCTACCACGACGGGACCCTGCTTCCCGAGGATGCCGTTCCTGAGTACCTCGACATCGAGGGCATGTCGATGTCGTTCGAGTACAGCGGCCCCGTTGCCCCGGCGATTGGCCTGGACGGGCAGCTCTACACGCTCGAAGACAACCGCCTCGTCCGGCTCGACCAGGCCGACATGGGGCAGCAGGCGTTCGGCCTGGCGCAGCCCGAGACGCTTGGGCAGTCTGCCGCCGAGCAGGCCGAGCGGGCGTACCTCCGCGAGCTTTCCGAGCGCGACGGTGCCCTCTACGAGCGCCTCGTCCGCGAGCGCGAGATGGAGGGGGAAGCGCTCCGCCTCGCCCGGCAACTGCGGCAGAACCCTGCCAATGCGGCGGCGCTGCGGGCTCAGCTCCGCGAGAAGCTCGACGCCATGTTCGAACTGAAGCAGGAGAACCGGCGCGAAGAAATCCGGCAGGTCGAGGATGTGCTCGAGGCGCTGCGCCAGCAGCTCCGCAAGCGCGAGGCGATGCGCGACCAGGTCATCCAGCACCGGATGGGCGAGTTGACCGGCCGGTAGGCTTCTCCCCAGTAGGTCTCCCCGCTGCGGGCAGTGAATCGGAGGGTGCAGCGGTGGCGCAAGCCGCCGTCCACTGATTCCACTCACCAACGCTCTCCAACCATGCGACATACCCTACTGCTGCTGGCGCTCTGCGCCGGCCTGGCCGTGCCCGCCGCGGCACAAGGCCTCACGATCGAGCGCGACGGCTCCGACGTCGTCCTCACCCTGCCCGACGGCACCACCGAGCGGTTCACGCTCGACGAGGACGCGCCACTCCGCGTCCGCTCCAAGAACGGCCCCCTCGAGGTCGAACGCGACCGGCCGCGCGCCTTCGCCTTCCGCGCCCGCCCCGGCGACCGATCATCGGCGTTCGAGGACCTCGGCCTGGACGACGAGGCCTCCGTCCGTAGGCTGTTCCGCGCCCAGGCCGGCGACAGAGCGCGAGGCCTCGACAGGCGCGGCGCTGACCTGCTGCCCGGGCTGCCCGGCTTCGGGATGCGCGGCGTGGACCCGGAGACGCGGCGCGCCATCGCCGACGGCGAGCGCGAGAGCCGCGCCCTCGCCCGCCAACTGCGCCGCGCCGAGGGTGACGAGGCGCGGGACACTCTGGCCGACGAGCTTCGCCAGACGCTCGGCCGCACGTTCGACCTCAAGCAGCAGGCCCGCCAGGAGCGGATCGAGCGCCTGGAGGCCGAAGCCGAACGCCTCCGCGCCCAGCGCGCTGAACTCGAAGCCGAGACCGCCGAGCGCGGCGAGGCCCGGCGCGACATCATCGAGCGCCGCAGGCAAGAACTGCTTGGCGAGCGCGACGAGCTAGACTGGTAGCGGGACGCTGCCACGGCAGGTTCGGCGGTAGGGGCGGCGCAGTGCGTCGCCCCTACGGCATTTCGGGCGAGGCTTGAAATGCTGTACTTAATGCTTTACTTTAGGTACGAACCGCCTGCCGACCGTTCGTTCCGACCGGGTCTCTGGAGAGGGACACCCGGCACCTGCGACGGCAGGCGAGCCCATCTGAGCGAGAACGCCACGCGTGCCCCGATGCCAGCCGGTTCGGCACGGTGTTCGAGCGTCTGCGTGCGCGCACGCAGCGTCCCCGCCACCTGACTCCGCCCCGCCATGCAGCGGCTCCCTCTCCTCACGCCCGCCGGCCTCCTGCTGGCGCTCTTCCTGCTGCCGCTGGCAGCCCTGGCGGCCCCCGCCTCCTCCGGCATCACGCGCATCTCGTTCACCGAGCGCTCCGACGGCAAGGGCTACGTCGTCCGCGTCCACACCACCGGCAGGGTGCAAGGCCACAGCCTCGACCAGTCGGCGACCGAGGTCACGCTCACGCTCTACAACGCCCGCCTCGAACCCGGCCTGCGGCGCGGCGAGGCCAGCGGCCCGGTCCAGCGCTACACCGTCACGCCGAGCGACGACCGCATCGTCCTCGCGTTCCAGATCGACCCAGGCCAGCCGGTGGCGGCCTCGGCCTACCCGGACCGCGACTCCGACGACCTCCTCCTCGGGATGCTCTACGAGCCGGTCCCGGTGGCCCGCGGCGAGGGCGGCGCGGACAACGCCAGCCGCGAGCACTGGGCCTTCGACTGCATCGTGCTCGACGCGGGCCACGGCGGCAAGGACCCCGGTGCCGTCGCCAACGGGCTGCGCGAGAAGGACATCGCCCTCGCGGTCACGCGCAAGGTCGGGGCCTACGTCGAGGACCGGCTCGGCATCGACGTGGTCTACACCCGCGACGACGACACGTTCATCGAGCTCCACGAGCGCGGGCGGATCGCCAACGAGTCATGCGGCAAGCTCTTCGTCTCGGTCCACGCCAACGCCGCGCGCAACCGCCGCGCCCAGGGCACCGAGACCTTCTTCCTCGGCCTGCACCGCAGCGAGTCGGCGCGGCGCGTGATGGAGCGCGAGAACGGCGTCGTCAAGCTCGAAAGCGACCCCGACCTCTACGCCGGCTTCGACGACGCGGACCGCGTCATGCAGATGCTCGCCACGACGGCGTACCAGCGCGAGAGCGAGCGCCTGGCCTCGCTCATCGAGGGCCAGTTCGAGCACCGGGCCGACCGGTTCTCGCGCGGCGTCAAGCAGGCGGGCTTCCTCGTCCTCTGGGGGGCCTCAATGCCGGCGGTCCTCGTCGAGCTCGGCTTCCTCACCAACCAGGCCGAGGCGCGCTTCCTCCGCAGCGAGCGCGGCCAGGACCTCCTCGCCAGCGCCATCTTCCGCTCGATCCGCGACTACAAGGAGCAGTACGAGCGCGGCGTCCACTACTCGATCAACTGACCCTACCGATGGACGCTCTCCGCCGCGCGCTCCGCACGATCCCGGACTTTCCCACCGCCGGCATCCAGTTCAAGGACATCGCCCCAATCTTGGGCGACCCCGACCTCTACCGCGCAGCGGTCGACGCGCTCGCGGAGCCGTTCAGCGTGGGGGAGGTGACGCACGTCGTCGGGATCGAGGCGCGGGGGTTCTGGTTCGGGACCGCGCTCGCGGAGCGGCTCCGGGCCGGGTTCGTGCCGGCGCGCAAGCCGGGCAAACTGCCGGGCGAGGTTCTGAGCGAAACGTACGTGCTCGAATACGGCACCGACACCGTCGAAATCCAGGCCGACGCGCTCGGGCCAGAAGCCCGTGTTCTGGTCCACGACGACCTGGTGGCGACAGGGGGAACGGCCGCCGCCGCCGCTCGCCTCGCGGCGCAGACCGGCGCACAGGTCGTCGGGTTCTCGTTCCTGATCGAGCTCGCCGCGCTGGGCGGACGAGCGCAGCTTCCGCCGGGCGTGCCGGTCCACGTCGTCCTCGGCTTGTAGCCAGCCAGGCCATCGCGGCAGGTGGTACCTTTGTTACTCTCGCACCCCGGCCCTCGGCTTGGTGAGTGCAGACGATCCCACAGCCAACCCATTCTTCCATGCGCCTCTTCCGCCTCTCGTTTCCGCTCCTTTTACTGCTAGCCCTGGCCGGCTGTGACACGGCCGAAGACGGCGGAAACGGGGGCGAGACGTTCCCGCTGCCCACGCCGCCTAACCACCGCGCCAGCTTCACCTACTCGGTCGGGACCCTCATGGGGGGCGGTACGGTCGACGAGAGTGCGAGCGAAACCTCGCAGGACGTCATCAACGACGACCGCTTCGGGCCGGGCGACGTGGCCTCGGCGCGGATCCGCTCGATGTCGGTCGAGCTCAACATGGACCAGCCGCTCGGCGGGAGGGTCGAGGTCGGCCAGGCCACGCTCACGCTGTCTGCGCCCGGCGCGCCCGACCGCGTCGTGGCGACCGCGTCGGACTTCAGCATGGAGATCACCTCCACGAACGTGAGCCTCCGCCGGGCGGACCTCGACGTCGAGAACGCGGACATCACCGAGTTTCTCCAGCAGGGTACCTTCACGGGGACGCTGACGATGCAGGTCGACGGGGCCACCGACGGCACCTACCAGTTCACTGTGACCTTCGACGTGGACATCGAGGTGTTCGTCTAGGCGAATCAGAACTCGTACTCGAACCCGATGATGGGCAGGAGCGAGAACTGCGCCTGCTCCTCCACGAGGCGCTCGGTGACGTTCCAGAAGACGCCCTCGACGTTCGTGCGGTTGTAGGCGTTCCACAGGCTCACAAACGTGACGAGGCTGGAGCGCGGAAAGAAGAACCGCCGGTCGACGCGGAGGAAGAGCGAGTGGAAGGCCGGGAGCCGCTCCTCGTTGAACCGCGCCACGTCGAGGACCTCCTCGTCGAGCGAGGCCGAGGCGGCCGCGTCGATGGGCGTGAAGGGGCGGTCGCCGAGGTAGCTCCAGCGGGCGCTGACCTCCCACCGGTCGTTGGGCTTGTAGCCGCCGACGACGCTGAAGAGGAGGCGGGCGTCGAAGTCTCGGTTGCGCCACGCGCCGTCCGCGTCGCGGTAGCGCGAGCGGAAGTACGAGGCGCTGGCGAGGCCGTAGAAATTCTCGGCGAGCTTCTTCTGGAGGAGCACGTCCACCCCGCGCGCCCACGCCCGCCCGCCCGCGTCAAGCGCGCCCGAGAAGTCGCCTCGGCTGTCGAGTACGAAGCCGGGATCGGCCTGCGGGTTGCCGGGGGTGTACTGCGGGAGGTCGCGGTACTCCTTGGCGAAGGCCTCGACCGTGAGCCGCGTGTCGGGCGTGAGGAGGTAGCTCGCGCCGGCGATGTAGTGGTCGGCGCGGTAGGGGCCGAGGCGCTCGTTGGCGTCGTTGAACGAGACGAGGAGGAGCGGGACGGCCTGCCGGTAGACACCGAGGGCAGCGCTCAGGGCGAGGCGGTCAGTGAGTTGGTACGATGCCGAGGCGCGCGGCGAGAGGGTCGCGGTCTCGCTGAGCGACGCGTAGTCGGCGCGGAGGCCGAGCGTGGCTTCGAGCCGGGCGGTCGGCTGCACGGTTACGCTCGCGAAAGCGCCGGGGCGGGCGTCGGTGAGCGTCTCGTCACGCCGGTAGCCGGGCTGCGCCTCGCCGTTGCGGGCGACGAACGGGTCGCGCTCCAGCTCGAACGCGCCGCGCTCGACCCAGACCTCGCCGCCGAACTCGGCCTGGAGGCGCGGCGCGACGCGCCAGAGGCTCGTCGAACGGAGGTTGAAATGATTCGTCCGTGTCTCCTCGGCGAGGTCGCGCGCCCCGCCGTCGACGAGGCGCACGTCGAGACCTCGGCGGACGAACGAGTGCGAGGCCGTCGTGTGGGTGAACCCGTCGCCGCGCCACAGCGCCCGCCACCCGAGTCCGACCGTGTTCTGCGTGTTCTGCGCGTCGACGAAGTCCGCCGCGCCGTCCTCGACCGCGTCCTCGGCCGTCTGCTCGAAGCGGCTCGTCCCGAAGAGGTTGAGGAGCGTGAGCTCGTGCCCGCGACCCGGTTGCCACGCCAGCTTGCCCTGCAGGTCGCCGAAGCTCGGTGCCCCGCCCGCGTCGATGGCCCCGGCGATCACGTCGAGGTAGCTCCGCCGCCCTGAGACGAACCACGAGCCGCGTCCGCCCGGCAGCCCGCCTTCGACGATCCCGGTGCCGCCGGTGAAGTCCACGCCGACCTCGCCCGTGAACTGCTCAGCCCCGTCGCGGTAGCGGATGTCGCTCACCGACGAGGTGTAGCCGCCGTAGGCCGCCGAGAAGCCGCCGGTCGAGAACGCGATCCGGTCGATGAACTCGGTGTTGAGGATGCCGGTCGGGCCGAACGACGAGCCGTCGCCGGTCTGGAAGTGCTGGACGCCGGGGACGAAGATGCCGTCGACGTAGAACCCGTTCTCGGCCGGGCTGCCGCCGCGGACGAAGAGGTCCTGGCTCGTCTCGCCGCGGGCGGCGACGCCGGGGAGCGCGCTCAGCACGCGGGCGATCTCGCGCCCCGAGCCGGGCGCGCGCCGGATCTCCTCGGCCGAGAAGGCCGCGACGCTCGTCGGATCCGCCCCCCGCCCGAAGTAGTCCGCCTGCACCGTCACGGCGTCGCCTTCGAGCACCGCCTCGCGGAGTTCGACCGTCACGACCGTCGACCGCCCTGGCTGCACGATGAGGTCCGTCCGCAGGACCGGCTCGTAGCCGAGGTAGCGGACCTCGATGCGGTGCGTCCCGACGGGCACGCCGGGAATCGAAAATGCCCCGTCGGCGTCGGTCGCCGCGCCGATCCCGAGGTCGGCAACGACGACGTTGACGCCCGCGAGCGGCTCCTGCGTGGCGGCGTCGGCGACGGTGCCTTTGAGGGTGCCGGTGCGCGGCTGCGCAGCGGCGGCGAGGGGAAAGAGAAGGGCGAGTAGCCAGAGGGCGGTGCGGAGGCGAAGCATGACAGGTCGAGGTCGGGTGAGAGAGTGTGTCGGTACCCAATCTCTCCCAGTTCCTGCTCCTTCCCAAGCCTCCGGCGACGTGCGGACCTTCGGTCCGACGAGCGGCTGGCGGGCCGCGACGAACGGTCAGTCCGGGCGCTACGCGCCTCGCAGGATGCGCTTCACGTCGCGCACCCGGCGGCGGGCCAGCGGTACCGTCTCGCCTCCGTCGAGCGTGAGCCGGTACGTCCCTGAAAACCACGGTACGAGTTCGCGCACGGCGGCGACGTTGACGAGGAAGGCGCGGTGAACCCGGAGGAACCGGTCGCCGCCAAGCCGCTCTTCGAGCGCCTGGAGCGTAAAGTCCACAGGATACGTCTTCCCTTCGAAGTGCGCGAGGACCACTTTGTCTTGCGCCTCGAAGTAGCGCACCTCGGCCGGCTCGACGATGCGGAGCCGCCGCCCGGCCTGGAGCGCGACGTGCGCCAGGGGCACCTCGCGTCGCGCGTCGCCAAGCGCGTCGAGCGCGGGGTCCGGCTCGCGGGCAGCGACGAGCGCGGCGACGCGGCGGAGCGACCGGGCGAGGCGCTCGCGGCGGACGGGCTTGGTGAGGTAGTCGAGGGCGTGCGCGTCGAAGGCGCGGAGGGCGTACTCGTCGTAGGCCGTTACGAAGACGACGTGCGGGCGCGGCGGCACGAGGAGGTCGAGCACGTCGAAGCCGTCGAGGCCCGGCATCTGGACGTCGAGGAAGAGGAGGTCGGGCTGCAGCTCGCGGGTGCGGAGGACGGCCTCTTTCCCACTGCCGGCCTCGGCGAGGATCTCGACTTCGCCGGCCTCGGGACCGACCTCGCCGAGGAGAGCGCGGAGGCGCTCGCGCGCGAGCGGTTCGTCGTCCACGAGGATCGCGCGCAGCATGGCCGCTCAGCCCTCGGCCGAAGGGCGCTCCCACACCGGCCGGCCGGCCGGGTGCGGCTCGGCCACTGCCGTGCGGAAGGGGAAGCGGAGCGCGACGCCGTCGGGGAGGAGGGTCAGCGTCGCGGCCTCGCCGAAGAGGAGGCCGAGCCGGTCGCGGACGTTCGCCAGCCCCGTGCCGCGCCCGAAGACGACCGCCGGGTCGGTCGTGGCGAAGCCGGGGCCGGTGTCGCGGACCGTGAGGTGCACCGCGTCGCCCGCCCGCTCAGCCCGGACCTGGACGGCGCACGCCTCCTCGGTGCGGGCGCAGCCGTGCTTGACGGCGTTCTCGACGAGCGGCTGGAGCATCAGGCTCGGCACCTGCGCCCCGAGCAGGCTGGGGGGTACCTCGACGAGGACGACGAGCCGGTCGCCGAAGCGCGTCTCCTCGATCGAGGCGTAGAGCCGCGCTGCCTCGACCTCATCGGCGAGCGTGACCGTCGGCTGCTTCGAGGCGCGGAGGGTGTAGCGGAAGAGCTCGGCGAGCTGCTCGGTCACGCCCTCGGCCTCGCGCGGGCGCGTGCGGACGAGCGCCGCGATCGCGTTGAGCGTGTTGAAGAGGAAATGCGGGTTGATCTGCGCCCGGAGCGCCTTCAGCTCCGAGGTCAGCGCGGCCTGCTCGGCGTTGCGAAGCTGCCGGTAGAAGTCGAAGGCGTACATCAGCGTGCTCACGAGGACGGCGAACAGCCCCGCGACGATGGCGACGGAGACGAGGCGCGGCCCCTCGCCGTCGAGCGCCCGGTCTGGCTCGAAGAGGGCGCACAGAAGCGCGTCGAGGCCGTAGATCAAGAGAAACGTCGCCGTCGCCGTCGTCGTGAGCGCAGCGATGTGGAGCGCCGCGTGCTGCCACGACCGGAGGGGGACCCGGCGGTAGAGCCACCGCCGCGCGACGAGAAGCGACGTCCACATCACGCAGCCGTAGAGGACGCCGTAGGCCATGCTCTGCCCCAGGTCTTTGTCCTCCAGCCACGCCACCAGGACGCCTGACGCCGCGCCGACGACTACCATCGCTGCGGGCAGCCGGAGCCGGCGGAGAAGAGCGCGGGAGGGTGGAGAGACGGAGGGCATGGCAGAAGGTAGGGCCGTGCTCCCTAAGATCGCGCCTGGCTCCACAACTTCGGCACCGGTCGCGCCGACGGTTCGCCCCGGCGACGAACGGTCGGTCTCAGGCGACGAGCGGCCGCCGCTTACCGGACGGCCGTGCAGGCGATCTCGACCCGGGCCCCGCGCGGGAGCGCTGACACCTCGACGGCCTGCCGCGCCGGCGGCGACTCGCTGAAGTAGCGCGCGTAGACCTCGTTGACCTGCCCGTAGTCGTTGATGTCGGTCAGGTAGACCGTGCAGGAGACGACGTCCTCGTAGGTCATCCCCCCGGCCCGGAGCACGGCCCCGAGGTTGTCCAGCACCCGCGCCGTCTCGGCCTCGATGTCGCCGTGGAGCAGCTCGCCCGTCTCGGGCACGAACGCGATCTGCCCCGAACAGTAGAGCGTATTGCCCGACAGGATAGCCTGGCTGTACGGGCCGATGGCGGCCGGCGCGTTCGGAGAGCAGATGATTTCGCGGCGGGTGGAGACGGTGGGCATGAGAGGGCCGGATTAGGAAGTCTGTCTTTAGTTTCGGCCCACCCCGCCCCGGCCGCAAGCGAAGTTTCGTGCAAGAGCCGGAGCGACGCTCAGCCACCAACCGGAGCAAGGCCAGGCACTAAACGACATAAGCAGCACACGAGCAGAGGCGAACAGGAGCGGTCCGTTCAAGAATCCGCAGAGGCGGAACGCCCCGTTTGGGGCCTTGTTGAACCGGCCTCAGACCGACCCTCCCCGACCCTCAGACTCTCGACTTCCCGACCTATGAGCGACCGCGTACTGGTAGCGATGAGCGGCGGCGTGGACTCGTCCGTGACGGCGGCCCTCCTGCGCGACCGAGGGTACGAGGTCGTCGGCATCACGATGAAGACGTGGGACTACGCGGGGTCGCTCGGCGAGCCGAGCGGGCCGCGCAAGCCGGGGCAGAAGGAGGTCGGCTGCTGCTCGCTGGAGTCGATGAACGACGCCCGCTCGGTGGCGCTCAAGATGGACTTCCCGCACTTCATCGTCGACATCCGCGAGGAGTTCGGCGACTGGGTCATCGAGCGCTTCACGAGCGAATACCTCGCCGGACGGACGCCCAACCCGTGCGTGCTCTGCAACACCCACATCAAGTGGGCCGCCCTCCTCCGCCGCGCCGACGACCTCGGCTGCGACTTCATCGCCACCGGCCACTACGCCCGCGTCCGCCGCGACGACGCGCTCGGCCGCCACGTCGCCTCGCGCGGGCTCGACGGGAACAAGGACCAGAGCTACGCCCTCTGGGGCCTGCCGCAGGAGCACCTCGCCCGCAGCCTCTTCCCGCTCGGCAACTACACCAAGCCCCGCATCCGCGAGATGGCGAGCGAATACGGCCTCGACCGCGTCGCCGACAAGCCGGACTCCTACGAGATCTGCTTCATCCCCGACAACGACTACCGGGGCTTCCTCAAGCGCCGCACGCCCGGCCTCGAAGCCGCCGTCGCCGGCGGCGACTTCGTCCTCGCCGACGGGACCGTCGTCGGGCAGCACGAGGGGTACCCGTTCTACACCGTCGGCCAGCGGCGTGGGCTGGGCCTGCCGCTCGGCTACCCGGCCTACGTCACCCGCATCGACGCCGCGACCAACACGGTCACCGTCGGGCCGCGCGACCAGCTCCTCGGGCAGACGCTCACGGCGCGGCAGCTCAACTTCGGCAAGCGCCCCGACCTCTTCGACGAGCAGCCGGTCACGGCCCAGATCCGCTACAACGACGCCGGCGCGCCCGCGCTCGCGTGGCAGACCGGCGACGACGAGGTCCGCATCGCCTTCGCCGAGCCACGCACGGCCATCGCGCCGGGGCAGTCGGTCGTGCTCTACGACGGCGACGACGTGGTGATGGGCGGGTGGATTCACGGAGTCGACTGAAGGCGTTACGTATGGCGTGGGAGGAATGGAGGGCGGGGAAGCCCTCTAGGTCCGACGGGCAGCAAACCCTCCCTGCTCTCCCTTCCCTACGCGCCCTATCTTTTTCCCTCACCCGCCGCCTTACCCCATGAAGCGCACTGCCCTCGTCCTGCTCCTGCTCACCGCCGCCGGGTGCGAGATCGGCGAGATCGAGCACGTCGGGACCGTCGTCCGCGTCGAGGCGGACGGTGGGTTCTGGGGCATCGTCTCGCACGACGACAGCACGCGCTTTCGCCCGACGAACCTCCCGGACGTGTTCGAGCGCGACGGCCTGGTGGTCGAGTTCGAGGGCTACGTCGTCAAGGAGGACCGGCGCGAGGGCGAGTGGGGCATTCCGGTCGAGCTGAGCGAGGTCGAGATTCAGATCACGCGGCGCGATGACTGACGGCCGGCGCGAGTGCCCGTCGTGCGCGGTGGCGGTGGACGCCGCGGCCGCCGTCTGCCCGCTGTGCGGCTACGAGTTTCCCGAGCCGCGCACGGGCTTCGGGCCGATGGCGTGGCTGTTCGTCGCACTCATGCTGCTGCCCGCGCTGTGGGTGCTCGCTCGGCTCCTCTGACACGGGGTTGACAGGTGGGGGCCGTACGCTCCAGACGAACGAACCCTCCACCACACGATGCGACTCTCGGACCGCGCCCGTCACGCGCTGCAGCGCAGCCGCGCCGACGCCGTGCGCCTCGGCCACGACACGGTCTCGCCGGAGCACCTCCTCCTCGGCGTGCTGCATGAGGGCGGGCTGCCGGTCCGCCTGCTGCGGGGCCTCGGCGTCAGCGTCCGCCACCTCCGCCGGGCGGTCGAAGCCGCGCTGCCGGCCAGGCCGGGTGCGGCCGACCTCGACCCGGCGCTCGCGGCGGAAGCGGAGGACGTGCTGGCTGCTGCCGAGCGCGCGGCGGCCGAGCACGGCCAGGGTACCGTCGGACCGGAGTGGCTGCTCCTCGCCGTTCTAGGCGACGAGGACGGTGTGGCGGCCTCGGTGCTGCGCGACGCCTTCGGAGTCCAGGCAGAGACCGTCACGGCCGGGGTGCTGAGCGCCCACGGCCTCGCGCCGCCGGAGCCGCCGGCCGTGCGCGAGCCGGAGCCGCCCTACCTCCGCGACCGCGCCGCATCGGCCGGGCGCCGCCTCTCGCTCGTCTTCGACGAGACCGCGACGGAAGAAGAGGTGGCCGAGGTGCTCGCCCTCCTCTCCGAACTCTACCGCGCCCTCGGCGGCGACGGCCTCGTGATCCTCGACAGCGGCGTCCCGGCGTGGGACGCGGAGGGCACCGGCGATGGCTGACGCTCTCGACCCGAAGCGCGAGCCGCTGCAGATCGACCTCGCCGGGCGCAACCCCGCGCTCTTCGACGCCCTCTTCGCGCAGCTGGAGCAGACCCTTGTCGACGTCGTCGAGCGCCTGACGCACGCGCAGATCGACCCGTCCTCGCGCGAGATCATGGGCGAGCTGCTCGGCGCGGCGCAGGGCTACGTCGAGGCCCGGCTCAAGGCTCCGTCGATCGAGAACCAGGTGCGGCTCGCCGAGATCACACGGCTCTACGCCGAGGCCGAGGAGCGTCTCGCCCACGCCCGCGAGCAGCGCGCCTCGGCCGAGCGGCAGGAACTGGAGAACCTCGAAAAGAAACTCGAAGTCGCCCTCTCGATGATGCAGAAGCTCCGCACCCTCAAGCTCCTGCAGGGTCCCGACGGTACCACACTCGACTTCGCCGAGTGAGCCCAGGAACCAGGGGTCGAGTATCTGGCGTCTTCATCACCGCGTCGAGCGCGCTCAGCACGCCGAGCACCTGCGCCACGCCGAGCACGGTCGGGACGAGCCACGGCGGGAGGTCGATGAAAGACAAGGGTAGGATCGGAAGCGGGGAAGAGCGGAAGCGGGAAAGATAGGCTCGACGGTGAGGATCAGACCCTGCCGCTCTTCCGCTCCTCCGCTCCTCCTTTCCTAGTAGCACCGACCCGCTGCACGTCGCACATTGCGTGGAGGCGCGAGACGGTGCGCTCGAACTTCTCCGCAATGGCCTGCTCGACGCCCCGCGCGCCGTCGGCCGAGAACCACTGCTCGGGCAGAGCCTCGGCGGTGAAGTGGAGGACGGGCGGCGACGGGTGGGTGTAGAGGTCGTCGACCACGCGGAGCAGGCGGAGGGCGTCGTCGGTCGAGCCCACGCGGAGGTCGGCGAGGTAGAGCGCGTCGTGCCCGGTGAGGTCGGCGGTGAGAGCGGCGCGCTCGGTGTCAACGGTGCGGCGGAGCAGATCGTCGCGGTGGAGCCAGAGCTTCGTCCGGTCGTCGCGCTCGAAGTCGAGGCGCATCGCAGCTTCGGCGGCGTCCGTCGGGCCGACGTAGGCTTTGCCCGGCTTCGCGAGGCCGCGCCGGAAGTCCTCGCCCGGGACGAAGACGACGTGGTAGCTCCGCCGGAACTCCTCCGAGATGAACCGCTCCAGCCGGTCGCGCCCGAACGCGGCCGAGACGAACTTCTCCGGCTCGGCGTTGCTCGTCGCCGCGACGGTCACCCCGAGCCGGCCGAGGGTTTTGAGGACGTTGATGAGCCGGACCTCGTTGGCCGGGTCGTCGAGCTCGATCTCATCGATCAGGAGGACGCGGTGGGCGTCGGCGAGGCGCTGTGCGTAGGCCTCCGGCGGCTCGGTCGCCCGGAACAGCGCCGACGAGTGGAGGAAGGCGCACGGCACGGCGGGGTGTAGCGTCCGGTAGATCGAGACCAGCATGTGCGTCTTGCCCGTCCCGACCGGCCCGACGAGGTAGAGGCCGCTTCGGAGCGACGCGTCGCGCTTCAGCCACCGAAGGAAGGCCGGGCCGTCGTAGCGCTCGCGCACGCGCTCGGCGAACTGCTGCGCGCCGGCGAGGGCGGCGGCCTGCGCGTCGTTCTGCGGGCGGTAGGTCTCGAAGCGCGCCTCGTCGAAGCGCGGTGGCGGGGCGAGGGCACTCATGGCGCGGCAGGGACACGGTCGGGGCGCGTCGCCAGGAAGGCCGCCGCGAGAAGCACGGCCCCGCCGGCGACCGCCAGCGGCCCGAGGACCTCGCCCAGAAATGCGACGCCGAGGGCTGCCCCGACGAGCGGTTCGAGGTTGACGAACACGCCTGCCCGCGCCGCCTCGGCGTGGAGGAGGCCCCAGTTCCAGAGGAAGAACGTGAGAGCCGTGCAGCCAAGCCCGAGGCCGAGCACGGCCGCCCAAGCCCCCGACGAGAAGCTGAGCGAGGGCACGCCGTCGAGCGCCCACAGGAACGGGACGAGCACGGCGGCCGCGAGCGCGAACTGCGCCGCCGTCGCCGCGAGCGCGCCGACGCGCCGGGCGAGCCGCCGGACGACGAGCGTCCACGCCGTGGCGATGCCCATCGAGACGAACACGAGGGTGTCGCCGAGGAGCGTCCGCCCCGGCCCCGGCGCGCCGATCAGCAGCAGCGCGCCGAGCGTGGCGAGGCCGACGGCGACCCACGTCAGGCGGCCGGGCCGCTCGCCGTCGAAGAGCGTCGCCGCCACGGCCATCATCGGCGGGGCCGTCGCCACGAGGAGGGCGGCGCTCGACGCCGTCGTGCGGTCCAGCCCCTCGAACTGGAGCAGGAACATCCCCGGCCCGCAGAGGACTGCGCAGACCACGAGCAGGACCGTGTCGCGCCGCGCCCACCGCACCTCGCGCCACCGGACGACCGGCAGCAGGACCGCGGCGGCCAGTACGAACCGGCAGAAGACGAGCGTCGCCGCCCCCATCTCGCCGAGCGCGAGCTTGCCGAGTGGGAACGAGGCGCCCCAGAGCACGCTCGCCCCGGCGAGGGCCGCGTAGGCCCGCCGGTGCTGACCTGCGCGCGTAGCCTCAGCGCCCATCGACGAGCGGGAGGCTGACGAGGTTGGCGAAGAGCCGGTACGCGCCGGGGTTGTAGACGGCGAGCTGCCGGTACCACCCGAGCGCCGTGTAGAGGTACGTCCCCTCGCCGACCTCGGCCAGCAGCGTCGAGCTCGGCAGCGGGTCCTCGCCGGGGTCGTTCATCGCAAGGAGTTCGACGTAGCGGTCGTCGTACCCTGCCGGGAAGTAGAGGCCGCGCTCCTGCACCCAGCCGTCCCACACGTCGGGCCCGGTCGCGTTCGGCGCGCGGAAGAGGACGTGCTCCGGTTCGAGGAGCGTCACCGGTGCCTCCTCGACCGTCACGCGGTCCCGGCCGAGCAGCAGCGGGTAGGGCGCGAAGCCCGCCGGGTTTTTCTTCGTTTCGTCGAAGGGGTCGTCGTACTGCTCGTTCCACTCGAACGTCTTCTGGTAGGTCACGACGAGGTGCCCGCCCGCGCGCACCCAGTCGAGCAGGCGCTCGTTGTAGCGCCGGAGGTCGGAGCGGACGAGGTAGGCGCGGATATCGACGACGACCGTGTGGAGGTCGCTCAGGTCGCCCGAGGCCAGCATCGCCGAGTCGAGCGGGACGACAGTCGCACCCATCGTGCGGAGCGCGTACTCGGTCGTCTCGTCGTAACTCTTGACGAAGCCGACGCGCAGGCCGTCGGCGACCTCGACGCGCGGCAGGGGCCGTGCGGTGCGCGTCGCCGTGGTAGGTGCGTAGCGCGTCGGCGTCGGGGCCGGGCGCGCTTCGAGGCGGAGCTCGTAGTCCGCTACCGGGATGTCGTCGGGGAGCGTGAACGCGAACGTCTCGTCCGTCCAGCCCGCCCGCTTGCCGACCGTCTGCTCGGCGACGACGAGCGGGCGCACGCGGACGTTCGGCTCTGCCGGCGGGGCGATGACAAGCTGCACCGTCGCGCCGCTCACGTCCGGATCGTCGATGCGGATGCGGTAGTCGAGCGTGTTCTCGCCGGGCATCAGCCGGATCACACCGTCGGGCAGCTCGACCGTGATCGGCGCAGCGATTTCGAGCGTGAGGTGCTCGGCGGTGTAGATGGCCTCGGGCTGGCCGGGCAGGCGGATGGCGTACTGGACCGGCGGCGTGCTGAGGAGCCGGTCGTATTGCCGCTCCGCCTTCGGGAGCGTTGGCCTCGCGTCGGGCGGGACGTGGAGAAACGCAATCGGCTCGGTGTTCATCGAGGCTTCCGGCGGGACGGTCACGACGGTGTCGACCGCGCCCGTAAAGACGAGTTCGACCGGCGAGGGCCGCCCGCCCGGCGAGAACCGCGTCCCGAAGCGCCAGTAGAGCGGGACCGTCTGGCCGGGCACGGCGCGCTCCGTCTGCGGCCGGAGCCCCTCGCCGTCGCGCAGCGAGGCCGTGAGGCGGCCCATGTCGAGGAGCGCCGCGAGGGGTAGGGCGTTGGCGTAGCGGTTCGGGGCGAGGTCGTCGGCGAGGTCGGTGGCCTCGTCAGGGAGCGCCGGGATGCCGGGGGCCGAGCGGAGGAGCTGGAAGTCGGTCACCTGGCGCCGGAAGCGCGGGGCGAACTTGTCGAAGCCCTGCGAGCGGTGCTCAGCTACCGCCTCCACGGCGATGTCCGTCGCCGCGAGGTCGCGCCCTGGGATCGTCTCGCCGACCGGCACCGAGACGTCCGGCGGCGCGTCGGTCCCGCCGAAGCGCCACTTGCGGAGGAAGAGCCGCTTCGGCTGCCAGAGGTCCACGCCCGGCTCGGCGAGGTGCTCGGGGTGGAAGCTCGGGTCGGCGGCGAGCGCGAAGGCGTCGTAGGCCGAAAGCCCGACCGCCTGGTGGTGCCCGTGCTGCGTCCGTGGCCCGACCGTCAGCGTGTCGTGGTTGGTAAAGATCACGTCCGGTTTCAGCTCGCGGATCACCCGGACGAGCCGCGCCGTCACCGCGTCGCGCCCGCCCCACGCCGCGAACGACTCGGCGGCCGACTTCGAGTAGCCGAAGTCGTAGAAGTTGAGGAAGCGGACCTGAGCACCGAGGATGCGCCCGGCGCGCTCGGTCTCCTCGGTGCGGATCGCGCCCAGCTTCTCGTAGAGGTCCGGCCCGATCTCGTTCTGCCCGCCCTCGCCGCGCGTGTAGATCACCGAGTAGGCGACCGCGTCGTGGGCCCAGCGGTAGTGCGCGAGGGTGTTGCCGTCCTCGTCGTCCGGGTGCGCCGCGAGGTTCATCACCACGAGCGGCTCGGGCTCGTCGATGCTCTGCGCGAAGGCCGGCGCGGTCGCGAAGAGCAGGAGGGCAAAGAGGGAGAAACGGCGGACGGTCATGGGCGCGATAGTGGAGCCCCGCTTTCCACAGACCCACTGCCAACGGGTTCCGATTGTGGAGGGAGTGGAGGGAGTAGAACAAAAACCGAGAAAGTTAACGGGGCCGTTTGGACGGCGCGCCTACCTTCCTGTCCTCCGTTTCCCGTCCTCCGTCCTCCGATCCATGACCGACGCCGACCGCACCTTCCTCTTCGACCTGCTCAGCACCCCCAGCCCGACCGGCTTCGAGACGCCCGGCCAGAAGAAGTGGGCCGCCTACGTCCAGCCCTTCGCCGACCGCGTCGAGAGCGACGCCTACGGCAACGTCTGGGCGACGCTTGGCGGCGACGGCCCGACAGTCCTCCTCGAAGCCCACGCCGACGAGATCGGGTTCATGGTGAAATACATCACCGACGAGGGCTTCATCCACGTCGACCGGATCGGCGGGAGCGACCACGCTGTCGCGCGTGGCAAGCGGGTCCGCATCCTCGGCAGCGACGGGCCCGTGCTCGGCGTCGTCGGCAACACGGCGATCCACCTCCGCGACCGGTCGGGCGAGGAGAAGGCCCCGAAGCTCGAAGAGCTGTTCCTCGACATCGGCGCGTCCTCGAAGGACGAGGTCGCCGGGCGCGGCGTCCGCGTCGGCCACCCGGCCGTCTACGCCGACTCGGTCGAGGCGCTGACCGAGCAGCGGCTCGTCGGGCGGGCGCTCGACAACCGCCTCGGCGGGTTCGTCGTCGCCCAGGCACTCCGGCAGCTTGCGGCCTCGAAAGAGAAGCGGCCGAGCCGGGTCATCGGGTTGAACGCCGTGCAGGAAGAGATCGGCGGGCACGGCGCGCGCATGGCCGCCTACCGCCTCGAACCGGACGTCGCCCTCGTGCTCGACGTGACGCACGCCACCGACTCGCCCGGCATCCCCAAGGCCAAGCACGGCGAGGTCAAGCTAGGCGGCGGGCCGAGCATTACGCACGGCACAGTCAACCATCCGAAGGTCGTCGAGCGCCTCGTCGAGATCGCCGAGCAGGAGGACATCCCGCTCCAGCACGAGGCCTCGTCGCGCTTCTCGGGCACCGACACCGACGTGATCTTCAACTCGAAGGCCGGCGTCCCGAGCGCGCTGCTCTCGATGCCGCTGCGCTACATGCACTCGACCGTCGAGACTGTCGACCTCGGCGACGTGGAGCACGCCGTCCGCCTGATGACCGCCTTCGCCCGCTCCGTCACGGCCGACGACCGCTTCCGCGCCGACATCCTCTAGAGGCTGACGCCGTAGACCGCGCCGAACTTGCGGCGGACGTAGGCCAGCCACGGCTCGGCGCTGAGCGGTCCGCCCGTTGCTTCGTCCATGATCTCCGCTGCTGAGCGCGCCCGGCCCCAGCGGTGGACGTGCTCCCGCATCCACCCGAGGACCGGCTCGAACTCGCCGCGCTCGAACATCTCGCCGAGGTCGCCCAGGTCGCGCTCGGCGGCTTCGAAAAGCTGGACCGACATCAGCGTGCCGAGCGTGTAGGTTGGGAAGTAGCCCATCGCGCCGAGTGCCCAGTGGATGTCCTGCAGGCAGCCGTCGGCGTCGCTCGGCGGCGCGAGGCCGAGGAGGTCCTGCATCGCCGCGTTCCACGCCTCGGGCACGTCGCGCGGGGCGAGGCTGCCCGAGACGAGCGCGGTCTCGATCTGGAAGCGGAGCATGACGTGGAGGTTGTAGGTCACCTCGTCGGCCTCGACCCGGATGAGCGACGGGCGCACGCGGTTGACGGCGCGGTAGAAGGCGTCTTCGGCCACGCCGGCGAGCACATCGGGGAAGGTCTGGCGGAGGCGGGGGTAGGCCCAGCGCCAGAACCCGCGCGAGCGCCCGACGAGGTTCTCCCACAGCCGCGACTGGCTCTCGTGGACGCCGAGCGAGGTCCCGTCGGCGAGCGGCGTTCGCTCCAGCGCCGGTTCGATGCCCTGCTCGTAGAGCGCGTGGCCGACCTCGTGGATCGTCCCGAAGAGGCCGGTCGGGAAAAAGTCCGGCGCGATGCGGGTCGTGACGCGGACGTCGCGCGTCGAGAACGAGGTCGTGAACGGGTGGGCCGAGTGGTCCTGCCGCCCGCAGACGAAGTCGTACCCGAGCGCGCGGGCGACCTCGAGGCCGAAGTGCCACTGCCGCTCGGCGTCGAAGCTGCGGTGGAGAACGCTGTCGTCGGGCGGCTCGGCCTCGGCGAGCGCCTGGACGATGGGGACGAGGTGCTCGCGGAGGTCGCCAAAGAGGGCTTCGATCTCCGCCGTCGTCGCGCCGGGTTCGTACGCGTCGAGGAGCGCGTCGTACCTGCACCCACCTTGGTCGGGCGGGTCGTACCCGAGCGCTTCGGCCTGCTCCACGCTCAGGTCGACGATCTCGCGGAGGTGCGGGGCGAAGCGGCCGAAGTCGTCGTCCTGCCGGGCGTGCTTCCACGCCTCCAGCGCCCGCGCCTTCGCCGTGGCGAACCGCGTCACGAAGTCCGCCGAGAGTTTGGTCGCCCGGTCGAAGTCGCGCCGGGCGACGCGGACGAGCGCGCGGTCGAGATCGTCGGCTGGCTTGTTGCGCTCCAGGTCTTCGAGCAGAAGGCCTACCTCGTCGCTCGTGAGGTGTTCGTGGGCGAGCCGCTTGAGGGTGGCAAGCTGATGGGCGCGGGCTTCGGCTGCGCCGGGCGGCATGTAGGTCTCCTGGTCCCACTCCAGCAAGGCCGCGGCGGCACTAAGGTCGCTGACTGGGGCGAGGTATTCTTTCAGCGTGTCGATGCTCATGCCTGCTCCGCGTCAGACGGGCTCACCGCTCCGTCTCCGCCGTCGCCCTCGTAAAACCGCTTGGGCAGGATCTCGTCGAGGCGCTCGCCGCCGACGACGCCGAAGTCGAGCGTGCGGATCGGGAAGGGGATCGTGAGGTCGTTCTCGTCGAGGGCATGCTTGAGCGCGATGATAGCCTCGCTCTGCGCGTGGAGAAAGTCGGCCTGCTTGTCGAAGTCGATCCAGAAGCGGAGGACGAAGTTGATCGAACTGCCGCCGAACTCGTTGAAGTAGCAGTCCACGGCCCGGCTCTGGTCCACAACGTCGAGGCCCTTGATCGCCTCGACGGCGACGGAGCGCGCCTTCTCGAGGTCGTCGCCGTAGGCCACGCCGCAGGAGAGGTCGATGCGCCGGTGGCCGGTGCTGTAGTTCGTCAGCGGGTTCTGGAAGACCTGCGCGTTCGGGATGATCGCGGTCTGGCCCTGGAACGTGCGGACCTGCGTCGAGCGAAGGTTGATCTCGCTCACGATCCCGGTGTAGTCGTTCGTCTCGATCATGTCGCCCTCGACGAACGGGCGGCGGATCGAGAGCAGGATGCCTGCGATGAAGTTGGCCGCGAGGTCCTGGAACGCGAAGCCGAGCGCGAGGCCGACGATGCCCGCGCCCGCCAGGAGCGACGTCACCGCCTTGTCCGCCCCCACTACGCCGAGCGCGATGAATGTCCCGACAGCGAGGACGACCACGTAGACAATCGTGGCGAGGAGGTGGTTGACCTGCTCGTAGGACGAGGTTCGGCTGAGGATGCCCTTGACGCCGCGCCGCACGAGCCGCGCGACGAACACGGTGACGAGGACGATCAGGACCGCCGCGACGAAGTTGGGCAGCAGCAGAATGAGCGCGTCGAGCCAGCCCTGGAGCTTGTCTAGGAGGTTGCCAAAGGTTTCGCTGAGGTTCATGGGAGGGATCGGATGGGAGACGTGATAGGGTAAAAGAGAAGGTACAGACGGACGATAGAGGAGAAACACGCTTCGGAGTCCGTTGCTCCTCCCGAATTACGATCCGGGAGGACAGGGCGGAGCGCCTAGCGTTCTCGGCTTGTCCGAGGGCTTAGGATTTTGGTATACTGCGACGATTCTTGTGTTACCAAATTGTTAACAAGCGTCGGGGGACGCCATGCGTGCACAGGCATTTTTCGGAGGGCTGCTGCTCTTGGTACCGCTCGCGCAGGCGGCGGACGCGCCGCGTGTGCAGGTCTTCTCCTCGGTCAGCCGGGACATCGTAGCCGTCGGTGAGACGCTCGTGCTGGAGGTCGAGGCGATTGTCACCCGCACCGACGAGTGCGAGGGGGTCTCGGTGGAGGTCGCCACGAAGGGGACCGGATTTGAGATCGTGCGCACCGAGCCGATCCGGGCCGAGCGCGGCACCGTGGCCGGCGTGGAGATGGCAGTCTTGACGCGGCGGTTTACGCTGCGCCCCCTGCGGGCGGGCGTCCTGGAACTGCCGGCCGTTGCGGTGCGGGCCGGACCCGTGGCCACAGCGACGCAGCCTCGCACGATCAGGGCCTACACCGGAGCCAAGTCGTTCTACAAAGCCGCCCGCTCGGTACTGCCGGTCGTCGCCGAGGGTGACGGGTTCACGCGGATTGGATCGGCGTTTCTCGTCGCCGACGATGCCCTCGTGACGGCCTACCACGTCGTGGTCGGGACGGACCGCGTCCGGGTCCAACTGCCGAACGGCAAGCGCCTGACCACGACAAAGACCTGGGCCATCGACCCCGTCCGCGACATCGCCGTGCTTCATGTGGACCCCGAGGCGATGCGCCGGGCCGAGCTGGTACCGCTCGCGCTCGCCCCGCCCCACGAGCGCGGCGAGCCGGGCGACCCCGCGTTCACGGCCGGCTGGCCGGACGGCGTCCAGCAGTCGGGCGTCGGGGTCCGCTACGCCGACCTGCACCCCGTCGCGGACGAGACGATCTGGGTCTCCTCGAACCGCGTCCGCCCGGGCGACAGCGGCGGCCCGCTCCTGGACCGGCAGGGACGCGTGCTCGGCGTCGTGACCTCGGGCCGGACGGCCGACGGGCTGCGCGTCTTCGCCGAGAACGTCAGCCTGGCCACCGACCCGCGCCGCGCCCTTGCGCTGCGGCTCCGCCGTGCGCAGCCGTACGGGCTACGCCGGGCGCTCGACGTGCACGCCCGCGCCGGGGCACGCGCCCACGCCCGCGTGCTCGAACTCGCCACCTCGCTGACGCAGCAGAACGGCTGGCGGATCGGCGAGCGGACCCAGCAGGAAAACGCCCTCCGCCTCGTGGCTGACGAGGCACCGAGCGACCCGGCGCTCCAGTTCCTGCTTGGCACCACACTCGACCAGATCGGCGACCGAGACCGCGCCGCCGAGGCGTACCGCGCGGCGCTCGACCGGGACGCCGCGTATTTCCCGGCGGCCTACGCGCTCGGCTACCACCACCTCCGCACGGGCAACTTCGAGGCGGCGCACGCCCTCTTCGAGCAGATGCAGGAGGGAACGCCCTACGCCAGCCTGGCCGCCCTCGGGCTGGCCAGGATTTACGCGTCGAGGCTGCAGTACGTCGAGGCCGAGCAGGCCATCCGCGACGTGCTGCTGCGGGACCATCACTTCGCCCCGGCGCTGTACCTGCTCGGCTACTGCCTGGTCGCGCAGGGACGCTTGGCCGAGGCCGGCGGCCTGACGCTGCAACTCGAACGGCTGGACGGCTACTGGGCTGAGCGGCTCCGGCTCCACGTCGAGCAGCCGATCCTCCAGCCCGTCACCCTCGCCACGCTGCCCCCGGTCACGCCGAAGCAGCCGTAGTTCAGAGGACAGAAGACGGGGAACAGAAGACGGGAGACAGAAGATGGTAAGAGCCATCCTGTGCCCGAGGCAGTGCCCGTGTGGGTGCCCATTCCGACCTCGTGTTGTTTTTGTGCAACCGGGGGGCGCATATTCTCCGCCCATAGGCAGTCTCGTGCTGCCCTCTGTCCCCCCGAGCGAATTCCCACCTTCATGGACCAGGACCACGCTGACCACGGGCGCGACCACCGCGACGAGATCTACTCCAAGCGCGTCCCCGCCGGTCGCAGAACCTACTTCTTCGATGTGAAGACCACCCGTTCCGGCGAGGATTTCTTCATCACCATCACCGAGAGCAAGAAGGTGGACGAGGGCCGGTGGGAGAAGCACAAGGTGTTCCTCTACAAGGAGGACTTCGGCAAGTTCGCCGCCGCACTCCACGAGTCCATCGACTACATCCGCGAGAACCACCTCCCGGACTACGAATTCCGCGACCTCCCCGAGGTCGACCTGACGTACGACGACGAGGACGTGCGCGGATAGGACGCGCCGGTTCGGCAGATCGGTGCCCCCGGTGGAACCACGGCCGCTGCGCCGCGTGGGTCTGTCCCTCGCCCGCGCCTGACCTATGCCTTCCCCCGCTGCGCCCGCCACGGACCGCCTCTCCGACCTCGTCGACCTGATCCGCCCCGAAGTCCGCGCCGAGCGCGCCTACCGCGTGGCCACCGCCGTGGACCGCGCGGCGAAGCTCGACCAAAACGAGAGCCCGTACGGCCTGCCGCCCGAGATCGAGCAGGCCGCCATCGGCGCGCTGCGGGCGACGGCCTGGAACCGCTACCCGGCCGACCGGCCGCACCGGCTCGCCGCAGCCCTCGCCGAGCGGCTGGACTGGCCCGAGGAGGGCCTCATCCTCGGGCGCGGCTCGAACGAACTAACGCCGACGGTGGGCCTCGCGTTCGTGCAGCCGGGCACGCCGGTCGTGCTGCCGAGCCCGATGTTCGCGCTCTACGGCAGCATCGTCCGCGTCTTCGGCGGGACCGAGGTGAAGGTCGCCCCGGAGCCGGACTTCTCGCACAGCGCCGACGCCGTCATCGCGGCGATGCACGCCTCCGAGGCCCCGCTCACGGTCGTGTGCTCGCCCAACAACCCGACCGGGGCGAGCTTCGCGCACGACGACCTCCGGCGCCTAGCCGCCGCCGCGCCCGGCTTCCTGCTCATCGACGAGGCCTACTACGAGTTCATCGAGGGGCCGACGGCGCTCGACGTGGCGCGCGACTTCCCGAACGTGCTCGTGATGCGGACCTTCTCGAAGGCGATGGGCCTGGCCGGAGTCCGCCTCGGTTACCTGATGGGCCACCCGGCGATCGTCGACGAACTCCAGAAGCCGCGCCTCCCGTTCCTCGTCGACTGCGTCAGCGAGGCGATGGGCCTCGCCATGCTCGAGCGCGGCGACCTGATCCGCGAGCGCGTCGCCGTGCTCAACGCGGAGCGGGTAAAGCTGCGCGCCGCGCTAGCCGAGATTGAAGGGGTCGAGACGATGGACTCGTCGGCCAACTTTTTCATCATGCGCACCCCGGTGGTGCCGGCCGATCTGCTAGCGGCACTCCTGCGCGAGGGCGTCCGCATCCGCAACGTGAGCGGGTACCCCGAACTCGCCGGCTGGGTGCGCGCGTCGGTCGGGCTGCCGGAGGAGAACCGGGCCTTCCTCGACGCCTTGAAACGCGTGCTTCCGTGAGCCGCCTACCCAACCGGGCTGTCCTTATCTTCTGAGCCAACGCTGGGCCCATGGACTACCTCCAAGTAGACATCATCGGACTCTCCACCAGCCCCTCCAGCGGCGGGGCCTACGCCCTCGTACTCGGCGAGATCGACGGCAACCGCCGCCTGCCGATCATCATCGGGGCCTTCGAGGCCCAGGCCATCGCCCTTGAACTGGAGAAGATCCAGCCCCCGCGCCCGCTGACCCACGACCTGCTGCGCGACCTCTTCGAGGCCATCGACGCCGACATCACGGACATCGTGATTGACGACCTCCGCGAGGGGACCTTCTTCGCCAAGATCCGCTACGTCTACGCCGGCAAAGAGCACCAGCTCGACGCCCGCCCGTCAGACGCTGTCGCCCTCGCCGTCCGCACCGAGGCCCCGATCTACGTCGCCCCCGACGTGCTCGACGAAGCCGGCATTCCGGCCGACGACGAGGAGGGTGCCCGGATGGAACGGGCCGACGACGGCGAGGTCGAGGAGGCCGTCACGGCGCGCTCGCCGCTGGACCGGATGGAGGCGCAGCTCACGAAGGCCATCGAGACCGAGGACTACGAGCGCGCCGCCCAACTCCGCGACGAGATCGAGCAGATGCGGAAGGAGAACTAGGAGCGGACGAGCGGAGGAAAGGAAGAGCGGAAGACTCTGAGGTTCATCTACAGGCCGATCTCCCAGCTCCGTCTTCCGCGCTTCCGCTCCTCCATGCTTCCGCTCTTATGACCGCCCCGCCGCCCGCCGCCCGCCGCCTCGCCTTCGACCGCCTCGGTGGCTTTCCCGACCTCTTCCGGCGCTACGCGGCCGGCGACCCGGAGGCCCTCCGCTTCTTCGCCCGCGACTTCCGGGACGGCGCGGCGCGCGCCGAAGCCGCCCGCGAGGCTGCGGCGCTCGGCCGCGACCGCGATACCCTCGCCGACGTGCTCGCCGAGCAGAACGAAGCCTGGGGCAACCTCGACGACGCGGTGCGCGCAAACCTCGACGCGCTGCGCGACCCGGCGAGCGCTACCGTCGTGACTGGGCAGCAGCTTGGCCTCTTCGGCGGGCCGCTCTACACGGTCTACAAGGCCGCCACCGCCGTCCGGCTTGCCCGGCAGATGCGGGGCGAGACGGGCGACCCCGTCGTCCCGGTCTTCTGGATGGCAGGCGAGGATCATGACTTCGACGAGGTTCGCTCGATCCTCGTGCTCGGCGGCAACGACCCGGTGCGGATCGGCTTGCCACCGAGCGAGAGCCGACTACCGGTCGGCCGCCGCGTGCTCGGGGACGAGGTCGCGGAGGCCGTGGACGCGCTCGAAGCCGCGCTGCGCGAGACCGAGTTTACGCCCGCGTTGATGCAGGCCGTGCGCGCCGCCTACCGCCCTGGCGCGTCGATGCGCGACGCCTTCGCCGGGCTGATGCAGCACCTCTTCGCCGGGAGCGGCCTCGTGCTGATCTCCTCGGACGACGCCCGCCTCAAACGCCTCGCCGCGCCCGTCTTCCGGCAGGAGATCGAGCGCCACGCCGAGACGCTCGCCCGGCTCGAAGCGGCGAGCGCCGACCTCGAAGCGGCCGGCTTCCACCGGCAGGTCACGCCGCTGCCGGTCAACCTCTTTTTGCTGGAAGACGAGGGCCGCTTCACGCTCGACCCGAGGGGCGACGGCGCGGCCGAAACGTTCGCGCTGCGTGGTCTCGACCGGACCTACGCAAAGGACGACCTCCTCGCCCTCCTCGACGCCGAGCCGGAGCGCTTCAGCCCCAACGTCGTCCTCCGCCCGATCGTCGAAGACCGGCTCCTGCCGACGGCGGCCTACGTCGCGGGGCCGGGCGAGACCTCGTACTACGCCCAACTCGGCGGCGTCTACGAAGCCTTCGGCGTGCCGATGCCGGTCGTCTACCCGCGCGCGAGCGTCACGCTCGTCGAGGGCAAGGTCCAGAAAATCCTCGACCGCTACCGGCTCACCGTCGCCGACCTCAGCGAAGACCTCGACGTTCTCCATCGCCGCCTCGTCCTCGACCTCTCGGAGCACGACGTGGAAGGCGCGTTCGGCGAAGCGGCTAGGCACGTGCACGAGGCTGTCAACCTGCTCAAGCCGGTCGTCGCCGGCATCGACCCGACGCTCGGCAAGTCGGCCGAGGCGACGCGGGCATCGCTGCAAAAAGACCTCGACAGCCTGAAGGCCCGCGCCGTCCGCGCCGAGAAGCGCAACCACGACGCCGTGCGCGGCCAGCTCGAAAAGGCCGTCGCCGGGCTGTACCCGACCGGTACGCTCCAGGAGCGCATCCTCTCGGCGCTCTACGTGCTCAACAAGTACGGCCCCGCCCTCGTCGGGCAGTGGATCGACGGCCTAGACCTCGACACAGCCGAGCACCAGGTCGTCGAGCTTTAGCTTCTGGGAGGAAGGAAGCGCAGCGGCGAAGCTGGAATCCTCCCGTTCCTCCTACTCGCCCCACTCCCCATGTCTCTCTTCTCCCCCCTCGTCGAGCAGGCCACCGAGATCGCCGCCGAGTGGCACGACCGGACGTACCGCAAGAGCCGGTGGCGGCAGCACCCCTACGACCCGCCGCCCGAGGCCGCGATGCAGATTCCCGTGATGGCCCACCTCAGCGCTGTCGCCTTCATCGTGGAGCGCGCCGGGTGGGACGACGCCACCGTCGCTGCCGCGTTTCTCCACGACATCCTGGAGGACGGCAACCAGTACGAGCACACAATGAGCTACGCCGCCCTCGCCGCGCTCGTCGGACCCGAGGTGGCCGACCGCGTGCGCGGCGTCACCGAGCCGAAGTGCGATGCCGAGGGGTACTTCCTCCCGTGGCGGACCCGAAAGGAGGCCTACCTCGACACCCTCCGAGCGGGCACCGCCGAGAGCATGGCGATCTCGCTCGCCGACAAGCTCCACAACGTGTGGACGATGAACCAGGGCATCGAGGCCGGGCTCGACCTCTTCGGCGGCGGGCCGGGCAGCCTCTCGGCCGGCCCCGACCAGCAGCGGTGGTATTTCCACTCGGTCCTCGACGCCTCCGCCGCGTTTGACGACCCGCGCCTGGAACCGATGCGCGCCCGGCTCCGCGAAGAGGTCGCCCGCTTCGAGACGCTGACGGGCACCGAAGCGCAGCTCAGACCAGCCGGGCGTGCTCGACCATGATGCAGCGGTTGACGACGTAGGGGAGATCGTGGGCCGCCGCCAACTGTTCGGCCTCGCGGGAGGAGACGCCGAGCTGGGTCCACACGAGCGGCCGCTGGCCGGCCCGCTCGCTCCAGTCGATCGTGTCCTGCACCACGCCCTCGGTGAAGCGCGGCTGCCGGAAGACGTTCACGATGTCGACCGCCGTGCCCTCGGGGATGCGGAGTACGTCGGGGTAGCACGGTACGCCGAGGAGTTCATCGTGGTGCGGGTTGATCGGGACGACGGTGTAGCCCGCGTCTTGGAGGTAGCGGGCGATGCGGTGGCTCGTGCGCGTGGCGCGCGGCGAGCAGCCAACGACGGCAATCGTGCGGGCGTCGTCGAGGGCGGTGCGCAGGTCGGCGGTGCGAAGATCCATGAAGCGAGCGAGGCGTAGAAGGACAGGGGCCGTTGTACGAATGCCGGCCGATTAGATTCCGCCGCTCCTCCCCCGATGAACGATCCCGCCCCGATGACCACGCCCGAGCCGGAGGCGGCGTCGCTCTCGCGCCTGCAGCGGCTCGTCCCGCTCGTGCAGCGCCTTGTCGGCAAGGTGAGCGCGGTCGGGCGGGTGTCCGCCGTCGCGGCGCTCGTGCTGTGGGGCGTCCTCTGCGGCGCGGCGGTGTGGCCGCTCTCGGCGAGGACAGTGCTCGCTGTCGTCGTGCTCGGGGTGCTGCTCGTACCGGCGGCGGGGACGTGGCTGGCGGTGGCTACGATGCGCGAGGTGCTGGAGCTTCCAGCTCGGCTCCGGGCGCTCCCCGGCCGCGTGCTCGGTGCCACGGGCGAGACGATAGCCGAGGCGGCGTCCGTGGCCCGGCCCCCCGAGGGAGAACAGCGGAGCGGGCGGCTACTCGGCTTCTTCGGCGTGCTGTGGCGGCTGCGCGAGGTGGTCGGCGACACGCGGGGTACGCTGCTGCGGACGGTCGCCCTCGCCCGGGCGGCGCGGCTGGCGAGCCTGCCGTTCGTGCTCGTCCTCGTCGCGGCGTTCGCACTCAACTTCGTCGTCATCGCCGTGGCCGTCGCCGTCGTGCTCGCTGCCTCGCTGTGAGGCAACCGCCGGGCGCGTGGGGCGTACTCCGAGCCTTCTCTCCCCGTCCTAAGCACCCGCTCCCATGCCCCACCTGCTCCCGCTCTGCCTCGCGCTTCTCGTTGCCCTGCCGGCTGCTGCCCAAGTCGATGCCGACCTCACCCGCTCCTACCTCGACGCCAGCAACCTGCCCGACCAGGTCAGCAACATCGGCGACCAGATCGGGCAGCAGATCGAGCTTCAGGCGAGCCAGTTCCCCGAGCCGGTGCAGGAGCCGTTCCTGGAGATCTACGGCGATGCCCTCAGCGCTGAGGCGTTGGAGGAGCGGCTGAGCACGTTCGTGATGGCGAAGCCCGACGCCGACAGCGTGGAGGCCGCGGTCGCGTGGTACGGCGAGCCGCTCGTCGGACAGCTGCAGGCCCTCGAAGACTCGATGGCGAACGACGACGAGGCCCAGGTCGCCGTGCAGATGTATGCCATGACCGGCAGCTTTGCTACCGTAGAGGTCACGCCCGAGCGCGAGGCCCTGGTCAACCGCGTGCTGGACGCAACCGGGGGCGTAGACGGAACCGTTGAGCTGTTCCTCGACATCATCGTGGCTTCGCAGCAGTCCACGGCTTCCATCTCGCGCGGTGACGCTCCGCCGGCCGACTCGATCCGCGCCCAGATGCGTCCGATGCTGGAGGGCAACCTCGGCAGCGCGGTCCGGGGCAGCACCCTCTACGCCTACCGCGACGTTCCAGACGAAGACCTCGACGCCTACCTGGCGCACATCCAAACGCCCACCGGGCAGTACGTCGCCCGGCTGTACCGCGAGGCGATCAGCGCCGCGCTCGTCGGGGCTATCACCGACGCGGGCGAGGCCTTCGCAGAGACGCTCGCGGACCTCGACGCCGCGGGAGAGATCGACCTCGACGAGATGCTGAGTGGTGGGGAGGAAGAGGCCGAGATGGAGGAAGACGCAGAGATGGAAGACGAGACGGACAGCGACGGGTAATCTCACTGAGCGACTGGTTGACTGAGCGATTGAGCGATTGGCTGACCCCGCTCAATCCACCAATGTCCCGATCCCCCGATCCACTACTATCTATGGCCGCCTATCCCTTCGACGAGATCGAGCCCAAGTGGCAGCGCCACTGGGACGCCTACGAGACCTACAAAACGCCCGGCCCCGGCGACGCGGGCTTCGACGCGAGCAAGCCGAAGTACTACGTCCTCGACATGTTTCCCTACCCGAGCGGGTCGGGTCTCCACGTCGGCCACCCCGAGGGCTATACGGCGACTGACATCCTGGCGCGCGCCCGGCGGATGCAGGGCTTCAACGTGCTCCACCCCATCGGCTGGGACGCGTTCGGGCTGCCCGCCGAGCAGTACGCCCTCAAGACTGGCACGCACCCGCGCGAGACGACCGAGCGCAACGTCGCCCGCTTCCGCGAGCAGCTCAAGGCGCTCGGCTTCTCCTACGACTGGAGCCGCGAGGTCGACACGACGGACCCGGCCTACGTCCGCTGGACGCAGTGGATCTTCCTCAAGCTCTACGAGAAAGGGCTGGCGTACCAGGCCGAGGTGCCCGTCAACTGGTGCCCCGAGCTCGGCACGGTCCTCTCGAACGAGGAGGTCGTCGACGGCAAGAGCGAGGTCGGCGGCTTCCCCGTCGTCCGCCGCCCGATGCGGCAGTGGATGCTGAAGATCACCGACTACGCCGAGCGCCTGCTCAGCGGCCTCGACGACCTCGGCTGGCCGGAGTCGCTCAAGGAGATGCAGCGCAACTGGATCGGCCGGAGCGAAGGGGCCGAGGTCGACTTCCCCGTCTTCGGGCACGCCGAGCGCACGATCCGCGTCTTCACGACGCGCCCCGACACGCTCTTCGGCGCGACCTTCATGGTCCTCGCGCCCGAGCACCCGCTCGTGGACGAGATCACCTCTAGCGAACAGCGCGAGGCCGTGGAGACTTACCGCGAAGCCGCGGCCCGCAAGTCCGAACTGGAGCGGACCGAGCTGCAGAAAGACAAGACCGGGGTCTTCACCGGCGGCCACGCCGTCAACCCGGCGACGGGCCAGCACATTCCCATCTGGATCGCCGACTACGTCCTCGCCACCTACGGCACGGGGGCCATCATGGCCGTCCCCGGTCAGGACCAGCGCGACTGGGACTTCGCCGAGACCTACGGCCTGCCGATCGTCCGCACCGTCCAGCCGCCGGACGACTTCGACGGCCAGGCGTACGTCGGCGACGGCCCCGCGATCAACTCCGACTCCTCGGGCCGCGCCATCCCCGACATCGCTGAGCAGGGCGTGCGCCTCGACGGCCTCGGCGTGGAGGAGGCGAAGGCCAAGATGACGGAGTGGCTGGAGAGCGAAGGCGTCGGGCGGCGGCAGGTCAACTACAAGCTCCGCGACTGGATCTTCAGCCGCCAGCGCTACTGGGGCGAGCCGTTCCCGGTCGTCTTCGTCGACGGCCAGCCGCAGCCGCTCCCGGAGGACGCCCTCCCGGTGACGCTCCCCGAGGTCGAGCGCTACGAGCCGAGCGGGACGGGCGAGAGCCCGCTCGCCGCGATCCCCGAGTGGGTCAACACCGCCTTCGACGGGCAGCCCGCCGTGCGCGAGACCAACACGATGCCGCAGTGGGCCGGCTCGTGCTGGTACTACCTCCGCTACCTCGATCCCGACAACGACCGGCACCTCGTTGATCCCGAGAAGGAGCGGTACTGGATGCCGGTCGACCTCTACGTCGGCGGGGCCGAGCACGCGGTGCTCCACCTGCTCTACGCCCGGTTCTGGCACAAAGTCCTCTTCGACGCGGGCGTCGTATCCACCGAAGAGCCGTTCGCTCGGCTCGTCAACCAGGGCATGATTCTCGGCGAGGTCGAGTACACCGTCACCCGGGGCGGCACGGCGAGCACGGTCGAGGAGCGCGCCGTCGAGAAGCACGGCAACGGGTTCGTGCTCAAGGCCGACCCCGAGGTCGAGGTCGAGGCACGGGCGTACAGAATGTCCAAGAGCCGCGGCAACGTCGTCAACCCGGACGACATCGTCGCCGAGTTCGGGGCCGACTCGCTGCGGCTCTACGAGATGTACATGGGGCCGCTGGAGCAGACCAAGCCCTGGCGCACCGACGACATCAAAGGCGTCCACCGCTTCCTCGCCCGGTCGTGGCGCCTCGTCACCGAGCAGGCGGTCACCGACGACGCACCGGCGAGGGACCAGCTTCGCACGCTCCACGCGACGATCAAAAAGGTCACCGAGGACATCGACGGCCTCCGCTTCAACACGGCGATTGCCGCGCTCATCGAGTTCGTCAACGAGGCGACCAAGTGGGACGCGACGCCGAAGGCGGTGCTGGAGCCGTTCGTCCTCCTCCTCGCGCCGTTCGCGCCGCACCTCGGTGAGGAGCTGTGGCAGCGCCTCGGGCACGGCGACAGCCTGACCTACGCGCCGTGGCCGGAGCACGACGAGCAGCACCTCAAGGAGGCCGAGATCGAGATCGCCGTGCAGGTGATGGGCAAGCTACGCGGCACGGTGCAGGTCGCCGCCGACGCCTCGAAGGAAGCGGTGCTCGACGCGGCACGGACCGAGGAGAACGTCGCCCGCTACCTCGCCGAGGGGACCGTGCGCAAGGAGATCTACGTGCCGGGCCGCCTCGTCAATTTCGTCGTGAACTGAGCCGATGGCGAGGCCGGATGCCGGGCGCAGCATGCTGCGCCCCTACGGGGACTGGGATGGCTGATGACGTGACGCTCGACGTGCTGGCCCTCGCGGCGCACCCGGACGACGTGGAGCTGTGCGCCGGGGGGACGATGTGCGTCCTCGCCCGCGACGGCTACCGGACGGGCATTGTGGACTTCACGCGGGGCGAGCTCGGGAGCCGGGGCACGCCGGAAGGCCGGATAGAGGAGGCCGCTGCTGCTGCCGAGATTCTCGGCCTCGCCGCGCGCGACAACCTCGGGCTGCCGGACGGCGACATCCAGAACACGAAGGCGAACCAGGAGGACCTCATCCGCCTCGTCCGCCGGTACCGCCCGCCTATCGTCCTCGTCAACGCGCTCGAGGTCCGGCACCCCGACCACGGCGACGCCGCCCGGCTCTCGATCGACGCCCTCTTCTACAGCGGCCTCCGCAAGGTCGAGACCTTCGACGACGGCCGGGCGCAGGAGCCGTGGCGCCCGAGCCACGTCCTCCACTACATGCAGGCCGTCGAGTTCGAGCCGACGTTCGTCGTGGACGTGACCGACGTGTGGGACCAGCGCACCGCTGCGCTGCAAGCCTTCGAGAGCCAGTTCTTCAACCCGGACTACGAGGCCGGCGAGGACGAGCCCGAAACGTTCATCTCGAACCCCGGCTTCTTCCAGTGGGTCGAGGCGCGGGCGCGGGTCTACGGCTACCGCGTCGGGGCGACCTTCGGCGAGCCCCTGCTGTACCGGCACGGGCCGGTCGGGGTGCAGGACTTGGCCGGGATGCTGAGTGCGGAAAAGCGTTTCCGCTAACGCGCAGAAAAAGCTACACCCAGACGATGTCGTCGTTCGTGAAGCGGAGGTCGGACGACACTGCGACGCTCGGAGTGAAGTGGCGGCGCGCCAGCCAACTCGCGCTGACGATGAGCACAGTGCCGAGGGCGAAGGACACGTAGGAGGTCATAGGTCCGTGGGTTTTGGATGAGCCGTCGCTTGCATACAGGCACGCCCCGCAGAGATCGCGCCAGAAGCACCCCGGCACCGTTGAACAGTCCTGATGGATACGGGAAGAGACGGCGCAGGTGAGGTCGCGAGGAAACCGGCAGACCAGGGGTGCATGGCTCCGGGCCGTCCCGAAACCGGCAGTACGGTCCGAACCAGCCGTTGATTTAGTCACAGAGCGGTTTCTAGCTTGGGGCTCGGCGTCGCAAACCTCAACAGAGTCGAACGGTGACCTCCCTCCTCGCTCCGGCGCAGCGTAGGCTGCTCCTCGCCCTGGTGGCCTGCGCCGGGCTCCTCGGTCCGCACGCCCAGGCGCAAGGCCGAGTCGAACCGTACCGGTACCGGCTCGCGTTCGACCTGGCCGTGCCCGCCGGCTGGACGGCGCAGCCCGACCTGGGCGGGGCCGCGCTCGTCGTGCTCTCGCCGCTCTCTGCCCCCGGCGACCGGTTCCGCGAGAACCTCAACGTGTCCGTCGGGCCCGTGCCCGCGGGCCGGAGCCGGGCCGAGGCCTACCGCGACAGCCGGGCCGCGCTCCGCGCCGGGCTGGCGGGGTTCGAGGTGCTCAAGGCGGAGGAGACGACCGTCGGCGTGCGGGCGGCGCAGCGGGTGGTCTACGAGCACACCTTCGGCGGGCAGCGGCTGCGGGCGCTGGCCTACCTCATCCTAGCCGACGGCCGGGCGTACACGCTGACCGGCACGGCGCTGGCCGAGCGCTTCGAGGCCGCGCAGCCGGCCTTCGAGCAGATGGCCCACAGCTTCCGCCTGAACTGAGGCTCATACCCTCCCTCTCGACTCGAGATACGCCCTGCCGTCGCAGGGGCGTACGGCCTTACGCCCCTACAGCGGTTGAGGCTGGACGCTGAGCAGGGTCTATGCGCCGTCATCTCAGCAAGCTCATCAGTCGTAAAGCAGGTAGGGTTGCCGTGCTTCTTCGAACGCGTCCACCTCGCCCTGCCAGGTGCCGACGATAGCCTCGGGCCGGGCACCGGCTTCGAGCATCCGCTGGAGCCGTCGCGTGCCCGCGAGCCGGGCGAGCCAGTCGGCGTCGAAGAAGTCCGCCGGCTTCTGGTGGTAGACCGCCTGCAGCAGGTGCATGCCGAGCGCGACGGGCCGGACCCCCGCCGGGTCGGTCACGACGAGCCGGACCCCGGCGACCTTCTCGCCCTCGAACTTCGGGCTGGCCGCGACGCCGGGGATGGAGCGGGGGACGAAGTAAAACCGCTCGAACCGGACGCCCGGCAGCCCGTGCCCGCTGAGCGTGTCGGCGAGCGCGCCGGCGTTGAGGCTCGGGGTGCCGATGAGCAAGAACGGCGCGTCGGTCCCGCGCCCTTCGCTCGCGGTCGTCCCCTCGAAAAAAGCGACGCCTGGGTAGACGAGCGCCGTCTCGAACGTCGGGATGTTGGGACTCGTCGGGACCCAGGGCAGGCCGGTCTCGGGCCAGCGCATGCTGCGCTGCCAGCCGGTCATCTCGACGACGCGGAGGTCGAGCTCGCCTAGCCCGGGGAGCCAGCCTTCGCCCGCGATCATCCGGGCGAGCTCGCCGACCGTCAGGCCGTGCTGGACGGGGACCGGGTAGAGACCGACGAACGACGCGTGCTCGGGCTCCAGCACGAACCCGTCGGCCCGTCCGCCGAGCGGGTTGGGCCGGTCGAGGACGACGAAGGGAATGCCCGCCTCGGCGGCGGCCTGCATCGCGTAGCCCATCGTCGAGATGTAGGTGTAGAACCGCGCCCCGATGTCCTGCATGTCGAACACGAGCGCGCCCAGCCCCGCGAGCGACTCGGGCGGCGGGCGCCTGGAGGTCCCGTAGAGGCTAAAGACCGGAACGCCCGTCGCCGGGTCGGTCCCGCTTTCGACCGACGCACCCGCTTCGGCGGTGCCGCGCAGCCCGTGCTCCGGCCCGAAGAGCGCAGCCAGCGTCACGCCGTCGGCCGCGTGGAGCCGGTCGACCAGGTGCCTCGGCCCGCCGTCTGCCGTGTCCACGGTCGCCGTGTGGTTGGTCACGAGGCCGACCCTTAGCCCGTCGAGGTCGGCGAACTCGGTGTCCACGAGCCGCTGCGCGCCGGTCACGACGCGGGCCGCTGCTCGTTTCTCCATCACCACCCCGTGCTCTCCTTGCTTGGACAGGCCGAGCACAACAGTAGTGCAACCAGCGGAGCCTCGGCCTCCATAGATCTGATTCCGGCGACCTTCATGCCGCAAAGAGGAGTCATCCCGGACTCCGATCCGGGACCCACCGGCTAGCACTCCTATGGGTCCCCGCCTGCGCGGGGATGACGAGTATCGAGGTTGGGAGTCTGAGATCGCGCCCGCCTGCGAAAGACACCTCGTGCCCCCTATTTCGGGAAGAGGGAAGATGGGCGACGGGACCTGAGCAGAGACGTTCGCCGCGAGAAATAAAAGCGCGAGGGCTACCACGAGCTTCGGCTGGTGTAGGTGACCGTCACCTCCTCGTCGGGCGCAAGCGTGAGCGGGAACTCGGCCGTGTACGCGTCGACGGTCGTGAACTCGTGGCTCGCGCCCAGGACCGACCAGGTGCCGTAGCCGCGGGCGACGACTACCACCTCGGTCGAGGTCTCCTTGCGGTTGCGGATCGAGACCTCGATGTCCTGCTCCGAGATTCGGTCGCTGGGGCGCCGGTTAGCCTTGACAATCTGCGTCCCGACCACGTCGAAGGCGTCGCCGACGTAGAGGCTCACGTCCTCGTTCCGGGGCGTGTGGTCGATCAGGTCTTCGCCGAGGAATTGAAGGTTGCCGCGCGCGTCGGCCTTGTAGAGCCGGACCTTGCCCTTCGGAAGCGGCATGCCCATGCGGTTGGCCTCGGTGTTCTCCCACTCCAGCATGATGCTCAGCTTGGCGTCCTGCGTCCCGCCGCCCTGGCCTCGGCCCCGGCTGTAGCGCCGCGCCCGCTGCGGGTCGAAGACGAGGCGGCGCTCGACGCCCACGTGGGCCGCGGCGAGGAGCGTCATCTGCTTCGTCTCGTTCTGGGCGACCGTCGTGCGCCCGTCGAGGGTGTAGAGGTGGTACTCGAAGAACGCCTCCTGCCCAAACGCTGGCTCAGGAGCGCGGAGACCATCGTTCAGGGCGGACAGCGCTTGCACGCCGCGGACCTGCACGTTCTCTTGCACGCGGCGCACGTCCCCGGCCATGAGTTGGAGCTCGGCGTCGCGGTAGGTCGCGCCGCTGCCGTTGACGAGCGTGACCCAGCCGGTCAGGTCCACGGCGTCCTCGGCCTCGTTGACGACGGCGACGTAGTCGGCGGTCCAGGTGATGCCGTCGGTGAGGTAGGAGACCTCCGTCGGGTACGTCGCGCTGCGGGCGGCGTCGAGCCGCCACAGCAGCGACGGGCGCGAGACGAGACCCTCGGGGAGCGCGTCGACGATGATCCGGCCGGGTGGGTTGAGGAGCACGCGCCCGTCGTCGAGTTGGAGCACGAGGCCCTGGCTGGGCTGGCTCAGGAGGACGCCTTCCAGCGTCGTCTCGCTCCCGTCTTCCCGCGTCTGGACGAGGCGGATCCTGTCCCCGACGGATTTGTCGAGGATTGTTGTCTGGTTGACAAGGTCGTACTGGTAGTTCTGCTCCTGGACGAGCACGGCGTCGGGGTCGGAGAGGGCTTTGAGCGCGAGCGAGGTCGCGTCGATCTGCGACGGCACGTCCTCGAAGCGGACGAGGTTCGAGCCCCGCCGGAGGGCCAGTGGCCGCACCTCGCGGACGACGGCGAAGTTCTGGTTGTAGACCGTCAGCGACACGTCCTCGCGCGCCTCGCCGGTCGAGGTCGTCACCGGCTGCGCGGCGAGCGGGAGGGCGGCGAGGAGGCCGAGCAGTGAACAGAGCAGGACGTAGCGCATAGCAGGAGAGCTTGGTGAGCCGGACGCGAGAAGGTACCCGCCCTCAACGAACCGCCGCCCGGTTCTCGTCTCTGCCCCGCCTGCTCACGCATCCACTCTCATTCGACATTCGCCCCTCGGTCCCCCGATGCCCAAGTCCCTTGCCGCCCGCACCGACGCCCTCCGCCAGAGCGACATCCGCGCCGTCACGTTCGCCGTCAACGCCGCCGGCGGGATCAATCTCGGCCAGGGCATCTGCGACCTCCCCACGCCGGACCCGATCAAGGCCGGTGCCCACGCTGCGATCGACGGCGACCGGTCGATCTACACCTCGTACGCCGGGATCGAGAAACTGCGTGCCGGGATCGCCGAGAAGGCGCGGGGCTACAACGACCTGCCCGTCGGGAGCGACGACGAGGTCGTGGTCTCGGTCGGCTCGACGGGGGCGTTCGTCGGAGCCTGCCTGACGCTCTTCGAGCCGGGCGACGAGTGCATCGTCTTCGAGCCGTTCTACGGCTACCACACGGGCCTGCTCGACCTCTTCGGCGTCCGGCGCGTCACGGCGAAGCTCCGCGCCCCGGACTGGCGGATCGACTGGGGCGAGGTCGAGTCGCTCATCACCGAGCGGACGAAGGCTGTCCTCGTCTGCACGCCCTCGAACCCCTGCGGCAAGGTCTGGAGCCGGGCCGAACTGGAGCGGATGCTGGAGATTCTGGAGCGGCACGACCTCTGGGCCATCACCGACGAGATCTACGAGTACATGACCTACGACGGGCACGAGCACGTCTCGCTCGGCTCGCTGCCGGGCGCGTACGAGCGCACCGTCACGCTCTCGGGCTTCTCGAAGACCTACAACATGACCGGGTGGCGGCTCGGCTATGCGGTTGGGCCGGAGGCCGTCACGAGCCGGATGGGGCTCATCAACGACCTCGTCTTCATCTGCGCGCCGAGCCCGCTCCAGCACGGCGTCGCCGAGGCGTTCGCGATGGACCGCGCCGCCTACTTCGCCGAGCTTCAGGCGGCCTACGCGGCGAAGCGGCAGCTCATGTGCGAGACGCTGGAGGCGTGCGGCTTCGCCTTCCACTGGCCCGAGGGGGCCTACTACGTCCTCGCCGACTTCTCGGCCCTCGCCGCGCAGCGCGGCGGGTTCGAGGACGACCGCGCCGCGTGCGACACCCTCATCCGCGAGGCGGGCGTCGCCGCCGTCCCCGGCAACTCGTTCTTCGCCGACCCCGCCGACGGCAGCACCGTGCTCCGGTTCTGCTACGCCAAGCGGATGCCAGTGCTCGAAGACGCCTGCCGGAACCTCCGCGCCGCCTTCGGACACGTCCCAGCATAGACCGTCAATGAAAAGAGGCAGCCCGACGGCGGCGTCGCAGCCCGCCCCACCACAAAGCGGGCTGCGCGGCACGCGTCAGGCTGCCTCAGGAAGACCGTCAGGGCATGATCGGCGGCCCGAAGCCGACGTTGAACTGGCCGCTGGCGACCTCGATCGTGTCGCTCGAGCCCGGCAGCGCAGCCGTGAACGAGAACGTCCCGCTCGCGCCCTCGTCGTCGATCGCGTCGACGGTGACGGAGCCGCTCGTCGAGAGGAAGGTCTGCTGCATGGTCGCGTCGGGCGAGTAGCTGCCCGTGCCGAAGACGAGGTCCGTCGCGTCGTCGCCGATGGCGTAGGTGCCGGGGGTAATCTCAGCTCCGTCGACGGCCGTGATGCTGACTGTGACAGTAGAGACGGCGTCGCCGACTTGGCCCCCGGCGATCGTCAGGGTCCGCGTGCCGAGGACGTTGATGTCGGTCGCGGTGGCGTTCGTGGCGGTCCAGCCGTCGCCGTCGATCTGGGCGCGCATCGAGCCGAGGGCGAGGTCGCCGCCGCCGTCGTCGTCGCCGCCGCTGTCGCAGCCGGCGAGGGCGAGGAGCAGGAAGAGGGAGCAGAGAATGCGTAGCATGGGAGGGTCCGGATGGTTTCGGAAGGAGTAATGCGGCCGCCGCAGCGGCAACGGACCCAAGCTCCGCCAGCAGCCAACCCGTCCGCAATCGCCGGAACAGGCGAAACCGCGCCGCTCAGACGCGCTGAGCGCGGCCGATCTACCCGCCTCCGGGGATAGGCCCGCCGCGCCGCGCCGTGTATCTTCAGACTGCCGATTCAAGCCTCAGCTACGATTCATCGTTTAGTATGCCTGTCCGCGTCGCCCTCGTCGAAGACCACCCCGATTTCCGGCAGCGCCTCACCGAGCGCCTCCGGTTCTTCGCCGACGTCTCGCTCGTGCTGAGCGCCGACAGCGGCAACGCCTTCCTGGAGCGCATCGCCGAGATGACGGAGGACCAGCTGCCCGAGGTCGTCATCATGGACGTCGAGATGCCCGGCATCACCGGGATCGAGACGACGCGGCGGCTCAAGGAGCAGCACCCCGAGATCGACGTGCTGATGTTTACCGTCTTCGAGCACGACGACAGCATCTTCGACGCCGTCCGCGCCGGGGCCTCGGGCTACCTCCTCAAAGACTCCTCGGCCGACCAGGTGGTGGGAGCCGTGCTGGAGCTTGCCGCTGGCGGCGCGCCGATGTCGGCCCGCGTGGCCCGGCGCGTGCTCGACGTGGCGCGGCATTCGGCCCCGGCACCCGAGGCGGAGGCCCCGGAGGCCGCCCCGGCGTTCGACCTCACCGAGCGCGAGCGCGACGTGCTCCAGCGCCTCGTCGAGGCCGACACCGAGGAGGCCATCGCCGACCATCTCTGCATCTCCCCGCACACGGTGCGGACCCACATCAAGAATATCTACCGGAAGCTCCACGTCCACTCGCGGGCGTCGGTCGTGCGCGTGGCCCTGGAGAACCGGCTGCTGGACCCGTAGCGCGCTGTGGCGCGGAGTTTGCACCTTCGGGGCGGTCCACCCACACGCCCTTCCACCGCTGATGCGCCGTCCTGCCTGCTCTATCGCAGCGACCTGTTGCCTGGTCGTTGCGACTCTCGTTCTGGACTCGGCCTGGGCGCAGCCGATCCCACTCGTGTTCGACGCGCTCTCGGTCGAGGAGGGGCTTTCGCAGGTCACCGTCACGTCGGTTGCGCAGGACGCGGAGGGCTTCGTCTGGATCGGGACCGACGACGGGGCCAACCGGTTCGACGGCTACACCTTCGAGGTCTTCCGGCACGCCGCCGGCGACTCGGCCTCGCTCCCGCACTCGTCGGTGGAAGACCTGCATGTGGACGGCGAGGGGACGCTCTGGCTGGCGACCTTCGGCGGCGGCCTCGCCCGCTTCGACCCGTCGACGCAAGGGTTTCGGTCGTACCTCCCCGACGTGGCCCCCGACGCTCAGCGCATCGTCGCTATTCACGAGGCCGCAGACGGGACGTTCTGGCTCGGCACGAACGGCGGCCTGCTCCGCTTCGACCCGGCGACCGAGGGTTTCCGGTGGATGCTGTCCGACACCTACCCGAGCGTGGCAAAGGTCACCAGTAGTCCCGATGGGATGCTCTGGCTTGGGACGCAGCGGGGGCTCGTCCGCCTCGACCCGGCGACCGGCACCACGCGCCGCTTCCGCGTTACGGCCGACTCGTCGGTGAGCGCGGTCCACGTCGCTGCCGACGGGGCCGTGTGGGCGGGGACAGCGGACGGTCTGGCCCGCCTCGACCCGGCGGCGGAGACAGTGACGACGTTCGGCGGGTGGACGGGCCGGGTGATGGACCTTCTCCCCGACGGGTCCGGGCGGCTGTGGCTGGCGGTGGCCGGCAGCGGCCTCGTCCGCTTCGATCCGGCGACGGGGGAGGCCCAGCCTGTCGCGCGGCAGCCCGACGCCCCGTCTGGCTTCCCGACGGTGCGGGCGCGGACCCTCTTCGCCGACGCGAGCGGGCTGCTCTGGGTCGGGACCTACAATGCTGGCGTGGCGAAGCAGCGGGACACCCCGTTCACGCCGCTCGTCCACCGCCCCGCCGCCCCGGCCGACCGGGTGCCGCCGCCCGCCGTCGGGGCCCTCGCCGACGACGCCGAGGGCCGGGTGTGGCTCGGCTCGTTCGGGAGTGGCGTGGCGCGCTACGACCCGGCCACCGGCCGCTTCGAGCGCTTCACAGCGGTCACCTCCGGCCTCCCGACCGACGCGGCGCGTGCCGTGGCGATGGGCAGCGACGGGCGCGTGTGGATCGGCTCCACGGCGGGCGCGGGACGCCTCGACCCCGAGACCCGGCGCTACGTACCCGTGCCCCGCGCCCTGCCGGGCGGCGGCAGCGCCCCGCTCGGACGGGTCATCGACTTCCACCGGGCGCACGACGGGAGCCTGTGGGTGGCCAGCTACGAGACCGGGCCCTGCCGCCTCGACCCCGCCGCCGACCGCTTCCGGTGCCTGCTCGACGAGCGGCCCGGCCTCGAGCTCAGCAACCGCAACACCTACGCCGTCTACCTCGACCGCGCTGGGCGGCTGTGGGCCAGCCCGTGGGGCGGCGGCGTGGACGTGATCGACCTCGCCACCGGGGCCTCGACGACGTTCCGCCACGCCGACGCCGACCCCGCCGCGCTCAGCCACGACAGCGTGGTCGGCGTCACCGAGACGAGCGACGGGGCGTTCTGGGTGAGCACCTACGGAGGCGGCCTCAACCGCTTCGACCCGGCGACGGCCACCTTCGACGCACTCACGACGGCGGACGGACTGCGGAGCAACGTGGTCTACGGCGTCCTCGAAGCCGGCGACGGCGCGCTCTGGATGAGCACCAACCGGGGCCTCGTCCGTTTCCGCCCGCCCGCCGCCGACGCGCCGCTGGCCGACGGTGCGGTCGAGGTGTTCTCCTCGCTCGACGGGCTGCCCGGCGACGAGTTCAACGGGCACGCGCTGGCGCGGCTGCGCTCGGGCGCGCTCGCCTTCGGCGGTCCCCGCGGCCTGACGCTCTTCGACCCCGCCGCGGTGCAGCGGCGGACCTACGCACCGCCCGTCGTCCTCACCGATGTGCGCGTGATGGAGCAGTCCGTTCCGTTCTACGACGCCGCGCGCGGCGGCCCTCAGCTCCGCCTCGGCCACCGCCGCAACTTCCTCGCCTTCGAGTTCGCCGCGCTCGACTTCGACGCGCCCCAGGCGGCGCGCTACGCCTACCGCCTCGACGGCCTCGACGCTGGCTGGGTCGAGGCCGGGACGCGGCGCTACGCGGCCTACGCCGGGCTACGCCCAGGCCGGTACGTGCTCCGCGTCAGCGGCACCAACAGCGACGGGGTGTGGAGCCCACACGAGGCCCGGTTCGCGTTCGAGATCGTGCCTCCGTTCTGGCAGACGTGGTGGTTCCGCCTCGGGGCCGGGCTCCTCGCGCTCGGGGCGCTCGTCGGCGGCGTGCGTCACCTGGCGCAGCGCCGGCTCCGCGAGCGGATGCGCGCCCTCGAAGCCGCCCGCCGCGTCCAGGCCGAGCGCGAGCGCATCTCCCGCGACCTCCACGACCACGTCGGTGCCCAGCTTGCGACCATGATCTCGGGGATCGAACTCGTCCACCTCGCCACCGACGCCGGGCAGCCGGACGCGGCGCGGGACCACCTCGGCACGCTCGACGGCGACGCCCGCCGCACGATGACCCAGCTCCGCGAGACCATCTGGGCGCTCGACCAGCAGGCTGTCCCTGCCGCCGCCTTCGCCGAGCGGGTCCAGCAGATGCTCGACCAGCAGACCCGCTACCGCGACGGCGTTGCTGCAGCGTGCGACGCCTCGGACGCGGAGGGCACCGTGCTCTCGCCCGCGCAGGCGCTCCACCTCTTCCGCATCGCGCAGGAGGCCGTCACGAACGCGCTCAAGCACGCCGACCCCCGCACGCTCCGCGTCGACCTCCGCCGCGACGGCGACTGCCTCGCCCTCTGCGTCACGAACGACGGCAGCGAGGCCGGGACGACCGCGCCAAACGTCGGGGGCGACGGGGCCCCGAGCGGCTACGGCCTGCGCAACATGCGCCGCCGTGCCGAAGACCTCGGCGGAGACTTCCGCTTCGCGGCCGAGGCCGGGCAGGCCGAGGTGCAGGTGCGCGTCCCGGTCTACGCGGCCGAGGCGGCGGGGTAGGTCCCTCCGTGCCGGCGGGTTACGCGTTGGCGACGATGACGTGCTCGGGGAAGAAGTAATTGCTCTCCAGCGTGCCGTTCTCGACGGAGTCCGAGCCGTGGACGGCGTTCTCGCCCATCGATGCGGCGAACTGCTTGCGGAGCGTGCCCTCGGCGGCGTCGGCCGGGTTGGTCGCGCCGATGACCTCGCGCCAGGTGGCGACCGCGTCGTCGCGCTCCAGGACGAGCGGGATGCACGGGCCGCTCGACATGAAGTCGGTCAGTTCGCCGAAGAAGGGGCGCTCGCGGTGGACGGCGTAGAAGCCCTCGGCTTCGGTCTTAGAGAGCGTGACGAGCTTCATCGCCCGGACGGCGAATCCCTCTTGGAGGATGCGGTCGAGGATTTTGCCGCTGTGGCCGTGCTCGACAGCGTCGGGCTTGATGATGGCGAGGGTGCGTTCCATGGCTGAGTCGGGAGGTCTGAGGTCAGGAGTTGGGTGCCGGCCGAATATGACGGCGCGGCGGGCTCCGGGACCGCGAAGAGTTGCTGAAGGGCGGGGGACGGAGGACGGTAGACGGTGAGACGGAGGACGGGTGTGCTTCGCGCATCCGCAGGAGGAACCTCTCGTGGTCGCGCTCCGCGCCGGCATTGTAGGGGCGAGGCGTGCCTCGCTGGTCGGGGCGTCCTCCTGCCATCGCGTTCTGCGCCAGCACGCGCAGGGGCGACGTATGTGGTCGCCCTGGTCGGGATTGCCTAGCCTGGGTCAGGAACGGTGCCGGCGGCCGGGCACGGCACCGCCGTGTCCCTATGACCGGTCGGTGTCGAGCGAGAGGGGGCAGAGCCCGTAGTAGACCTCCTGCGCTTCGGCGAGCGAGAGGCCGTGTTGGACGACCTCGAACTGCTCGCTCCCGTCGAGGCCGTTCGCGCCGAAGGGGACGATGCCGAGGGCGAGGCTGCCGCGGCGGAGGTTGCCCACCAGGATGTCGCCCTGCCGGGGCGCGTAGTCGCCGCGCGGGCGGAGGACGGCGTAGCCCGTGCCGGGCGTCCGGGCGATGAGGTGCGCGCAGCCGGGCCGCGCCACAAACACCGCGTGTGCCGACTCCACGGTGGTCTCCGCCCCGAACAGCCCCGCACACCCGGGCAGGAGGAGGGCAGCCAGCACCGGCGCCAGAGTCCATCGCCCGTTCGGCACTCGATGACCGGCACCCGTCATGTCTAGACGTGCCGCTCGGCGTGGTAGGACGAGCGCACGAGCGGGCCGCTCTCGACGTGGTCCAGCCCGAGCGCCTCGCCCTGCTCCTTGTACCACCGGAACGTGTCCGGGTGGACGAAGTCTTCGACCGGGAGGTGCATCCGCGTCGGCTGGAGGTACTGCCCGATCGTCATCACGTCGAGGCCGATCTCGACGAAGTCCTCCATCAGCGCGAGCACCTCGTCCTGCCTCTCCCCGAGGCCGACCATGATGCCGCTCTTGGTGCGGAGGCCGAAGTCCTTCTTGGCGCGGCCCAGCACGTCGAGCGAGCGCCGGTAGCTGGCCTGGGGGCGGACGCGGCGGTAGAGGCGCGGGACGGTCTCGACGTTGTGGTTGAAGAGGTCGGGGCGCGCTTCGAAGACGATGTCGGCCCCGCCCTCCATGATGCCGCGGAAGTCGGGGACGAGGACCTCGACGGTGCAGCCAGGGACCTCCTCGCGGAGCAGGCGGATCGTCTCGGCGAAGATCGGCGCGCCGCCGTCTTTGCGCTCGTCGCGGTTGACGCTGGTGACGACGACGTGCTGGATGCCCATCAGCCGGGCGGCCTCGGCGACGCGGCGCGGCTCGTCGTAGTCGAGCCCGGCGGTCGGGCGGCCGGTCTTGACAGCGCAGAAGCTGCACGAGCGCGTGCACACGTCGCCGAGGATCATGAACGTCGCCGTGCCGGCGGTCCAGCACTCGCCCATGTTGGGGCACCGGGCGCTCTGGCAGACGGTGTGGAGGTTGTGCGTCTCGATGATCTCCGAGACGCGGCGGAAGGTCTCGCCGTAGGGGAGCTTGACGCGGAGCCACTCCGGCCGCTGCCCGGGCCGGTTGGCCTGGACCGGCTTCTCCACGACCGGCAGCTCGAAGAAGCCGTCGGCGGCGAAGCCGTCGCCGCCGGCCCCGTCGCCGCCGACCGGCGTGGCAGTTTTGAGCGCGATCTCGCCGGGCCGGCGCGGTTTGGATGAGGTCAGCGTGTCGGCCATGGGGTGTGAGTACAGCCTTTCTGCTCGTCATTCCCGTGCTGGGCCTGGCCTTGCGGAGGCCGGGGCGGGGTGACTTTTCTTTCCGGGCAAAGGTACGATGGAACCGGGGCAGGCGCGCTGCCGAGCGGCCTCGTCCAACCCAGCGCCGCTTCACGAGGTTTCCTCAGCCGTCCGGCTTGGGCTGCGCACCGGCTTGGTGCTATACTTGCCAGGCTGCAGACAACCCATCGCTCACCGACTGACCGGTACGCTCTATGATCGCTGACGTGCAGAAGCACCTCCCCGCACCCGCCGACACCCGTGACATCATCGGTCGCCACCTCCTCGCCGACGGCTTCGAGATGGTGCTCGACATGGAGAAGAGCCAGGGCGTGTTCCTGCGCGACGCGCTCACCGGGCGCGACTACGTGGACTTCTTCACGTTCTACGCCTCCAACCCGCTCGGGATGAACCACCCGAAGCTGCGCAGCGACCCCGGTTTCATCGAGCGCCTCCTCGACGCGGCGATCAACAAGGTCTCCAACTCGGACGTGTACACGCGCCACTTCGCCCGCTTCCTCGACACCTTCGAGCGCGTCGGCATCCCGGACGAGCTGCCCCACGCCTTCTTCGTCTCGGGCGGCGCACTTGCGATCGAGAACGCGCTCAAGACGGCCTTCGACTGGAAGGTGCGGATGAACTTCCGCAAGGGTTACCGCGCCGAGCGCGGGCACCGCGTGCTGCACCTCGACCAGGCCTTCCACGGCCGCTCGGGCTACACGATGAGCCTGACCAACACCGACCCCAACAAGGTCGCCCTCTTCCCGAAGTTCGACTGGCCGCGCATCCTCAACCCGGTCATGAACGGGCCGGCCCACGCCGAGGACGTCGAGGCGCGCGAGGCGCTCGCCGTGCGCCAGGCCAAGCGCGCCTTCCACGACCACCCGGACGACATCGCCGCGATCATCGTCGAGCCGGTCCAGGGCGAAGGCGGCGACAACCACTTCCGGCCGGAGTTCCTCCAGACCCTCCGCACGCTCGCCGACGAGAACGACGCCCTCCTCATCTTCGACGAGGTCCAGACAGGCGTCGCGCTGACGGGGACGTTCTGGGCGTGGCAGGGCCTCGGCGTCACGCCCGACGTGATGGCCTTCGGCAAGAAGACCCAGGTCTGCGGCATCCTCGCCGGCCCGCGCGTCGAGGAGGTCGACGACCACGTCTTCGCCAAGTCGAGCCGGATCAACTCGACCTGGGGTGGCAACATCGTCGACATGGTCCGCTTCGACCGCATCCTGGAGATCATCGAGGAGGACGGCCTCGTCGAGAACGCGGCGACGCAGGGGGCCTACCTCCAGGCGCGGCTGCGCGACTTCGCCGAGCGCTACGACTCCGTCACGAACCCGCGCGGCCAGGGCCTGATGTGCGCCTTCGACCTCACCACGCCCGGCATCCGCGACCTCGTCCGGCACAAGGCCTACGAGCACGGCCTGGTCATCCTCGGCTGCGGCGAGCGGACGATCCGCTTCCGCCCGGCGATCAGCGTCTCCGAGGACGACCTCGACCACGGCCTCACCCTCCTCGACCGCGCCCTCGCCGACGTGGTCGGCTAGCCGTGCCGGTGCGCCACATCACCGCGCCGGCGCGCATCCCGGTCCCCGGCGACAAGCTCATCGAGGAGCACGTCGGGCACGTCAACACGGGAACGGCGAGCCTAAGCGTGGCCCACATGGTCGCCCCGCCGGACTGGGACGAGCCGTTCCAGACGCCCACCTTCGACGAGGTCACGATCGTGCTCCGCGGCACGATGCGGGTCGAGCACGGCGGCGGGACGGTCGACGTGCGGGCGGGGGAGACGGTGCTCTGCGAGGCAGGCGAGCGCATCCGCTACTCGAATCCCTCGGCAGACGAGGCCTGCGAGTACTGGGCCGTCTGTGCGCCCGCGTTCAGCCCGGAGACGGTAGGACGGGAGGAGAGCTAGCGACGCGTGGCAGCGGGCTCGGAGGCCGCTGCCGGCAGACCGCTGCTGACAGGGGCATCGGCTGTCTGGGGACGTGCGCTCGGGGGAGGTAAAGATTTATTTACGCGGAGGGATGGGTATACCCGCAGCGTGGTGGGTATTCCTCGTGACAGAAGCCCGCACCGGACTGCTCGGCGCTCCCTTCAGCGCACTCCCGCGCGGGCTCCACATCCACATCTCTCTCCTCGGAGGCGTCATGTTTCAACGCAGTCCTTACCTGACCTATGCCCTTTCCCTTCTCACCCTCCTCCTCGTGGCCGCTCCCGCATGGGCGCAGACAGCCCGTGTGCAGATCGTCCACAACTCCGCTGACCCGGCTGCTGCCGTCGTCGACGTCTACGTCGAGCAGATCAGCACCGATGACCCGGCCGTCGATGACCTGGCATTCCGCAATGCGACACCGTTCATCGACCTACCGGCCGGCCAAGAACTGACGCTCACCATCGCGCCCGGCAGTTCGTTCAGCGCGGCCGACGGCATCGCGTCGTTCCCAGCCACGCTGGTGGAAGGCGAGACCTACTCGATCGTCGCCAGCGGCGTGCTCGACCCGAGTCAGTTCGAGGCCAACCCTGACGGGCGCAGCACCGCCTTCACGCTCCTGGTCGCCGACGGCGCGCAGGAGACCTCGGCCGACCCGAGCGAGGTCCAGTTCAACGTCGGCCACGGCTCGACTGACGCGCCGACCGTCGACGTGGTCGCCCGCGGCGTGGGGACGCTCGTCGACGATGCGGCCTACACCGACATTACGCCCTACATCGGCGTCCCGGCTGCTGCGTACACCCTCGACGTGACCACCGAAGACGGCGAGACCGTCGTGGCGACGTTCGCGGCCGACCTGAGCTTCGCGCGAGGGCAGGCGCTGACGATCCTCGCCTCGGGCTTCCTCTCGCCGGAGAACGACCAGGACGGCTCAGCCTTCGGCCTGCTGCTCGTCTTCCCCAACGGGGGCACGGCTCTCCTGCCCGCCTCCGCGCCGACGGCGACTGTGCAGATCATCCACAACGCGGCTGACCCGGCGGCGGCTGTAGTGGACATCTACATCGAAGAGTTCGAGGGCGACGAGCCGGTCATTGACGACCTCGCCTTCCGCACCTCGACGGGCTTCCTCGAACTGCCCGGTGACGTGGAGTTGACGATCACCATTGCCCCGGGCGACTCGGAGAGCGCAGCCGACGGCATCGCGTCCTTCCCGACGACGCTCGCGGCGGGCGGCATCTTCTCGGTCATCGCCAACGGCGTGCTCGACCCGAGCCAGTTCGAGGCCAACCCCAACGGCCGTGACATCGGCTTCACGCTCTTCGTAGACGACGACGCGCAGCAAATCTCGGCCGACCCGAGCCAGGTCCAGTTCGCCGTCGTGCACGGCTCGACCGACGCGCCGACCGTCGACGTGATCGCCCGCGACGTGACGCTCCTCGTTGACGGGGCGACCTACTCCGACATCACGCCCTACATCGGCGTGCCGCCGGCCTCGTACATCCTCGACGTGGCGGTCGGTGGTACCGACACCGTGGTCGCCTCCTTCGAGGCCGACCTGAGCGCCGCTGCCGGTGGTGCCCTCACGATTCTCGCCTCAGGCTTCCTCTCGCCGGAGAACGACCAGGACGGCGAAGCCTTCGGCCTCCTCGCCGTCTTCCCCGACGGCACAGCCGCCCTCCTGCCGGCCGTCATGGCCACTGAGACGGCACGCGCGCAGATCATCCACAACGCCGCCGACCCGGCCGCCGAGGTGGTCGACATCTACATCGAGGAGATCTCGACCGACGAGCCGGCCGTCGAAGACCTTGTCTTCCGCACGGCGACGCCGTTCATCGACCTCCCGGCCGAGCAGGAACTGACGATCACCGTGGCCCCGGGCAACTCGGAGAGCGCGGCCGACGGCATCGCCTCCTTCCCGGCGACGCTCACGGCGAACGGCACGTTCTCGATCATCGCCAACGGCGTGCTCGACCCGAGCCAGTTCGAGGCCAACCCGAACGGGCGTGACATCGGCTTCACGCTCTTTATCGACGACGACGCGCAGGAGGCGTCGACGAACGACTTCGAGGTGCAGTTCGCGGTCGTGCACGGCTCGACCGACGCGCCGACGGTCGACGTGGTCGCCCGCGACGTAGCCCGCCTCGTCGACAACGCGACCTACGGCGACATCACGCCCTACATCGGCGTGGCACCGGACGGGTACTTCCTCCAGGTCACCCTGGGCGAGGACAACGACGCCGTCGTGGCGACGTTCGCGGCCGACCTGAGCGCCGCTGTCGGCGGTGCCCTCACGGTGCTCGCCTCGGGCTTCCTCTCGCCGGAGAACGACCAGGACGGCGAAGCCTTCGGCCTCCTCGCCGTCTTCCCGGACGGGACGGCCGCGCTCCTGCCGCCGCGTGACGGCACGCTCAACGCCGAGAACACGACGCCGCTCACCGTGGCACCGGGCGGCTCGATCGCCTACGACTACGCCGTCACGAACAACGTCTCGGTGGACGATGCCGGCCAGATCTGGTTCGTCGCCGAGCAGGGCGGCGAAGTGATCGCCGAAGAGGAAGTGCGTACGGGCAACGTGCCCGGCGACGCGACGGTCACGGCCAGCTTCGTGCAGAACGTGCCGGGCAACGTGATGCCGGGCGCGTACACCTACCGCCTGCGGATCGGCGACTTCCCGGCGACCGTGCTGGACGAGAACGTGTTCGAGGTGACCGTCAGGGGCACTGCCCGCGAGGGCACTGCCAACGCGCGCGCCGTGGTGGAAGCCTGGGAGGTGACCGACGCGACGCCGTGGAGGCTGGTAGCCAAGGATGTCTTCGCCGCCTCGGAGCGTGCCGATGACGTCCCGGCCGAAGACGGACTCAGCACCTCTAGCCAGAGCGCACTGCCGACTGAGACGGCGCTGACGGGGGCCTACCCGAACCCGTTCTCGCGTGCGGCGACGGTCGCCTTCGCGCTGCCTGAGGCGGTGGACGTGCGCCTCGCGGTCTACGACGTGCTCGGCCGCGAAGTGGCCCGCCTCGTCGACGGCCAGGTCGAGGCCGGCCGCCACCAGGCGACGCTCGACGGGGCCGCGCTCGCCAACGGCATCTACATCGTCCGGCTCGCTGCCGGCGCGGTGGTGCGGACCGAGCGCGTGACGCTCGTGCGCTAAACACCGATCGTGCGTGAGCACGGTGAGTGAAAGAAGAAGACAGGTGCGCCGCCCGGTGGAAGCTCCACCGGGCGGCGCATTTTTTTGGCCGGCGTGAGGGTCTGCACCGGGAAACGGCGAGAGGGGGGTGAACGCTTCCTCCACCTGACCCTCTTCCGCTCATGCTTCCACGCTCACTCAGCCGCCGGTGCAGCGCTGCGCTGCTGTGCGCGGGCTTGCTCGCGTCCGCACAGGCCCAATCCTTCACGCTCCGCGCCGACGTGCTCGGCGGGGGGGCCACCGCCGCCGCGTCCGCCGACGGGGACTACACGCTGCGAGGCACCGTCGGGCAGGCGGCAGCCGGTCCGGCGGCGAGCGACGCCTACGCCCTCGGCAGCGGCTTCTGGTATCCGGCCGCGTCGTCGGCTCCTGAGCCGCCGCCCGCCCTGGTGGTCGCACTCGTCCCGCTCAACCCGCCCGTCACGGTGCCCGCGGGCGGCGGGACGTTCCAGTTCCAGGTCTCCGTCACCAACACGACCGGCGCGCCCCAGAGCTTCCAGGGCTGGACCGACGCGACCCTGCCCAACGGCCAGCCCTTCGGCCCCGCGCTCGGGCCGCAGGCGCTGACGGTGGCACCGGGCGGGACCTTCGGGCCGGTGACGCTGGCGCAGCAGGTGCCGGGCACCGCGCCGCCGGGGGCCTACAGCTACACCGCCTACGCCGGGACCTTCCCCGGCGGCGCCGTGGGCACCGACAGCTTCCCGTTCACGAAGGCCTCTGCCCCGAGCGCGCCCACCCTGAGCGAGCGTGCGGTCTCGGAGGCGCCGGCCCGCACGCAGGCGGCGGCTTCCGGTACCGCCGGCTCTAGCGCTACGGCCTCCACCGCTCTTGTTTCTGGCACCGCCGCACCCGGCGCAGCCATCCCGGAGGCGGCGGCGTGGCCGGTGCTCGCCGCCGCGACGGGCGCGGCCGTCCTCCCGCCGACCGGCCTCGCCGAGGCGGCGCGTGCAGAGGACGCCCTCGCCGACGCCGACGAGGCGACCGACGCCGCCCTCGCCGCGGAGGACGCCGCGTCCGAGGTGCTCCGCACCGGCGGCGCGGCCGGGGCGGCGGCGCTGCCCCAGGCGGTGTCGCTGAGCGCGCCCTTCCCCAACCCGTTCGCCGCGCAGGCCACGGTGCGCTTCGCGCTGCCGGAGGCCGCCGAGGTCCGGTGCGTGGTCTACGACGCCCTCGGCCGCCGCGTCGCCACGCTCGCCGAGGGGTGGCGCGACGCCGGCTACCACGAGGCCGTCTTCGACGGGTGCGGGCTTCCGGCCGGGCTGTACCTGCTCCGCTTCGAGAGCACCCCGCCGCGCGCCGGGGCCGCCCGCTCGGTCCACACGCAGCGCGCCACGCTCCTCCGCTGACCTCCATCCGCTATCCCGAACCCGTGCCGCCACGCACGCCGGCGGCCCAACCACGACCCTGTCATGAAATACACCCTCGCTCTTGTTCTCAGCCTCTGCCTGCTGCCGCTGGCCGCGCACGCCCAGGCTCCCGCCTCCGTCTCCTACCAGGGCGTCCTCGAACGCGGCGGCTCGCCCGTCGACGACCCATCGGCGACGCTCACCTTCCGCCTGTTCGAGGCGGCCTCGGGCGGCTCGGCGGTCTGGAGCGAGACGCAGTCCGGTGTCGCCATCGAGGACGGCATCTTCAGCGTGGCGCTCGGCGCGGTCAACCCGCTGATCGGCGCCGACCTCCGGTTCAACCGGCCGTTCTGGCTCGAAGTCGAGGAGGGCCTCACCGGGAGCACGCTCTCGCCGCGCACGCCGCTCACCGCGACGCCCTACGCGCTCGGCCTCGCGTTCCCGCAAGCCTACAACGTCTCCGTTCCCGATGTCGCCTTCTTGATTAGCAACGGCACTACCAACGCCATCGAGGGGGAGACGCAGGCCGTCTCGGGCCGGGGCGTCACAGGCCGAGGCACCGGGTCGGCCAGCACGGGCCTCTACGGCCTCAGCCAGGGAGCCGCCGGCACGGGCGTCTACGGCATCGCCAACTCGACGCTGGCGACGGACCCCAACTACGGCGTCTTCGGCAAGACCAACTCGGCCACCGGGTTCGGCGTCTACGCCGAGCACATCGAGGGCCACACCGCCTACCTCAGCGGCCCCAGCTACGCCGTCTTCGGCGAGCACGCCGACGGGATGTTCGGCCGCCTCGGCGATGGCAGCGCGGGCGTGCGCGGCCAGCACCCCAGCGGCAACTTCGGCACGCTCGGGCGTCACGACTCGGGCGCGTGGGGACGGCACACCGGCGGCGGCAACTACGGCTACCTCGGCACGAGCACGAACGGGGCCAGCGGGACCAACAGCAACGGCAACTTCGGGCACCTCGGCAACGACAACTACGGGGTGCGCGGCTACGCGACGGCGGGGCACGCGGGCTACTTCTCAACAAACGCAGGCAACGCCGCCGCCGTCCTCCGGCTCGTCACAGGCAGCCTCTTCAACAACGACGCGCTCATCGAGGGCTACACCAACACCGCCAAGCAGTTCCAGTTCGAGAGCGACGGCTCGCTGCGGGTCTACAACGTGCTGGGCGACCAGACCGTGGCCTGGCTCAACGCCAGCGACAGCCCGAACGGGAGCGCGTTCTCGCTCTACCGGAACGGCACCGCCGTCATCACGCTCGACGCCGACCGGGGCGGCGACGCTCGCATCGTCACGCAGGAGCTTGAGATCACCGGCGGCAGCGACCTCGCCGAGCACTTCGACGTGCGGGCGCTCGCAGGCGGCGTCGCCCCCGAGCCGGGCACCGTCGTCTCGATCGACCCCGACGCACCGGGTCAACTCGTCGTCAGCGGCGGGGCCTACGACCCGCTCGTGGCGGGCGTCGTCAGCGGCGCGGGCGGCGTCGAGACGGGCCTGCTGCTCCGGCAGGAAGGCTCGATCGCCGACGGCGAGGTGCCCGTCGCGCTCGTCGGGCGCGTCTACGTCCGCGCCGACGCTTCGCACGGGGCCATCCGGCCGGGCGACCTCCTGACGACGGCACCGACGCCGGGCCACGCCATGCGCGCCTCGGACCGCGACCGCGCCTTCGGGGCCGTCCTCGGCAAGGCCATCACCGGCCTCGACGCCGGCACGGGCCTCGTCCTCGTCCTCGTCACCCTCCAGTAGGCTCAGCCAATCCATCGCCATGAAACGCTTATTGCTGCTCGCCGTCCTCGTAAGCCTCCCATCGACCGTGCTGGGACAGGACCCGGGGCCGCCCGGGGTGCGCCCCAACATCCCCGACGGCTACACGATCATCGAAGGCGACATCCTCGTCCCGGAAGGCTACCAGCGCGGCACCCTCACCGCCCAGCTCTGGCCCGGCGGCCGAGTCCCGTACGAGTTCAACGGCAACGTGAGCACGAGCAATCGCCAGGCTATGCTCGCGGCGATGGACGAGTGGGAAGCCGTAGCCGACGTGCGCTTCGTCCCGCGCAACGGGGAGGACGACTACGTGCACATCCAAGACGACACGGCGAATTACTCGGCCGTCGGGCGTCAGGACGGGCGTCAGGTGATCGGCATCTTCAACTGGAATTTCCGCTTCATCATGGCGCACGAACTCGCGCATGCGCTTGGGTTCTTCCACGAGCAGTCGCGCAGCGACAGAGACAACTACGTGTCCGTGAATCCAGCGGCCATCGTAGACACGATGGAGTTCAACTTCGACATCCAGCCTTCGACGCTGGCGTACCCCAAGCAGTCCTACGGCCTTCCTGATACGCTGACCTATGACTTCGATTCGGTGATGCACTACGGGCAGTTCACCTTCTGCATCGACCCCTGTCCGGGCCCTACCATCACGGTGCTCCCGCCGAATGGCGAGTGGCAGGCGCGGATCGGTCAGCGGACCCGCCTCAGCTTCCTCGACCGGGTGACCATGCGCCAGCTCTACCTGAGCAACGGAGTGATTGTGGACGGGACGGCGGGATCTTTCTTCAACATAGGTACGCTCCTGGCCCCCTACCAGACGTTCGGAGTAGGCTACGCCCGAGCGCCCACGGGTGGCAGCGTCTTGATTCAGCCCGGTTCGTACTCGGCGGCCGGTCTGTACACTAAACAGGCCATGCTGGAGGCTCCGCTCGGCGAGGTCGTTCTACGCTAGGCTCTGTCTTGTGATTTGGAGCGGAGGGCAGTGCACGTCAGCGAGACGCCGAGACGGGCGCAAGTCGCCTCTCAGCGTTCGTAGAGGGCGTCCAGTCCGGCCCGGGCCTGCTGCGCGCGCGGATGGTCGCTCCCCAGCGTCTCCCTGTAGATGTCCAGGGCGTCGCGGTACAGCGCCTCGGCCCGCTCGACGTACCGCTGCTCGCGGAGCAGGTCGGCCAGGCGGACCTGGCTGAAGGCGACGTCCGGGTGGCGGTCGCCGAGGACGCTCCGGCGGATGCGGAGGACCTCGTCGTAGTGGGCAGCGGCGGCGTCCAGGTCGCCGGTGAGGTGCTTCAGGCGGCCCAGGCCACTCAGGCTGCTCGCCACGCTCGGGTGCTCTGCGCCAAGCGCCGCGCGCCGCACGGCAATCGCCTCGCGGTAGAGCCGCTCGGCCTCGGCATACTGGCCGGTCTCGCGGAGAACCGAGGCGAGGCCGCTGACGCTGTTGGCGAGACTCGGGTGTCCCTCGCCGAGCGTGCGGCGCTGGATGGCTATCACCTCGCGGTAGCGTACCTCGGCCTCGCCGTACCTGCGCTGCCGCCCGAGCAGAGTGGCGAGGTTGGAGAGCGCGGGAGCGAGACTCGGATGGCCCTCGCCGAAGCGGTCCTGCCCGGCCGCGATCACGTCCCGGAGGAGGACGGCCGCTGCCTCGGGGTCCCCAGACTGGTCGAGGAACGAGGCGAGGTTTGTTTTGCTCGCTAGGGCGCTCGGGTGGTCGTCGCCCAGCAGATGCTGCCGCATCGCGAGCGCCTCGCGCGACAGGTCGAGGGCGGCGGCGAGGTTGCCCTGCCGGCTGCGGAGCACGCTGAGGTTGTCCAGCGTGAGGGCGATGTCGGGGTGCTGGGGCCCGTGGAGCGCCTCCAGCTTCCCGAGGGCCTGCCCGTAGAGCGAGTCAGCGGCGGCGTAGTCGCCCATGCGGAAGCGGAGGGCGGCCCAGTCGCGGAGGCATTCGACGGCTTCGGGGCGGCCCTCGGTGCCCAGGCGCTGGTACAGCGCGAGCGTCTCGCGGAAGAGCGAGTCGGCCGCCGGGTATGCGCCCTGCTCTGAGGCTACGGTCGCAAGGTCGGCGACGGTCTCCGCAACGGTCTCGTGTGCCGGACCGTGGTGGTCGCGGTAGAGGCCTAAGGCGCGCTGGAAGAGCGCATTGGCCGCGTCGTAGGCACCGGTCTGGAAGGCGAGCAGCGCGCGCGCACCCAGCGCATCGGCGACCTCGGGCGAGCGCGGGCCGAGAGAGATTTCGCTGAGCGCGACGGCGCGGTCCAGCAGCGGCTCTGCCCGGTCGTAGCGGCCCAGGCCGAGCCAGGCTTCGCCGAGCACGCGCAGCATGTACGCCTGCACCGCCGGCTGTTCGCTGAGTGCCTCGGCGCGCGCTTCGCCCTCTGCGAGGAGCGTCCGCACCGTCATCGTGTCCGTCGGGGCGGTGGTGGGAACGTTCGAGGCGAAGAGGTCGCCGAGGAAGCGCGTCACCTCCTCGGCCCGGTCCCGCTCGCGCGCCGTCGCGCGCTGCTGCACCGCCAGGGCTGCGACCGCGCCGACCAGCAGCAGTACGAACGCCGCCGCCGATGCTACGCCGATGCGATGCCGCTTGGCAAACTTGCGTACCCGGTAGCCCGCCGACGCTGGGCGGGCCTCGACGGGCCGCCCGGTCTGGTGCCGCTGGAGGTCGTCCAGCAGGGCCTCGACCGACCCGTAGCGCGCGGTCGTCTCCTCGCGCAGCGCCTTGAGCACGACTTGGTCGAGGTCGCCGCGCAGTGCCCGCGCCCGCTCGGACCCGGCCACAGCGCTCGGCGGCTTCGGCGGGTGGCTGGGCCGCTCGCCGGTGAGGAGTTCGTAGAGGACGACGCCGAGCGCGTACACGTCGGCGGCGGTCGTCACCGCGTCACCGCGAAGCTGCTCCGGGGCGGCGTAGGCCGGCGTCAGCCGTCGCAGCCCCTCCTGCGTGACCCCGGCCCCGGGCTCCACCTCAAGCAGCTTGGCGATCCCGAAGTCGAGCAGCTTGGCCTGCGGCCTGCCGTCCTCGCCTTCAGTGACGAGGATGTTGGCCGGCTTGAGGTCGCGGTGGACGACGAGGTGCCGGTGGGCGTGCTGCACGGCCTCGCAGACCTGCTCGAAGAGCGCAAGCCGCTCTTCGACCGGGAGCCGGCGCTGCTCGGCGTGGTCCGTGACGGGCTCCCCCTCGACGAACTCCATCACGAGGTAGGGCCGCCCGTCGGCGGCGGCCCCGCCGTCGAGGAGCCGGGCGATGCCGGGGTGGTCGAGCGTGGCGAGGAGCTGCCGCTCGCGGCGGAAGCGAGCCAGGACCTCGTCGGTGTCCATGCCGCGCTTGACGAGCTTGAGGGCGACCTCCTTCTCGAACGTCCCGTCGGCGCGGGAGGCGCGGTAGACAACGCCCATCCCGCCGCGCCCGACCTCGGCCTCGACGCGGTAGGGGCCGACGGTGTCGCCCGGCACCACGACCTCGGCCGGGTCCCCGGCGGCCAGCAGCGGTCCCGCAAACGCCGCCGCCGAGTCGCCGAAGCGGTCCTCCGCGTCTGGCGCACTGTCGAGCAGCGTGACGACCTCTTGGTAGAGCGCGGGCTGCTCCCGGCAGGCGTCTTGGAGAAACGCCGTCCGCTCGGCAGGGGGGTAGGCGAGGGCCTGGCCAAGCAGGTCGTCGGCGCGCAGCCAGTCGTCGGGGGAGAGCGCGTCCATGCCGTCAGGGGGTCGGTTGGGTAGCAGGTGGTGCGTCCTGCAAGGCGCGGTGGAGCCACAGGCGCGCCCGGACCCAGTCGCGCTCGGCGGTGGCGACGGAGCGGCCCGTAGCCTCGGCGATCTCGCTGTAGGTCAACCCGCCGAAGAAGCGGAACTCGACGGTCTCGGCGAGGCGCTCGCTGCGCGTGCGGAGCCGGTCGAGGGCGTCGTCCAGAGCCACCAACTCTGCCGCGCGCTCGTCGGCCGCGACCTGGACGGCGTCCAGCGAGACAGGCGCGTGCGGGCCGCCGCGCTTCTGGCGGAGCCGGGCGCGGGCGCGGTCGAGGAGGACGAAGCGCATCGCGCGCGAGGCGAGGGCGAGGAAGTGCGCCCGGTCGGCCGGCGCGGCGCGGGTCTGGTCGATGAGCCGGAGGTAGGCCTCGTGGACGAGGCCCGTTGTGGCTACGGTCGCCGCCGGGCGGTGCGCGCTCAGGCGAGCGTGGGCGATCTCGCGCAGCGCGCCGTAGAGGTGCTCGAAGAGGCGCTCGGCCGCGTCGGGGCGGCCCGCGCGGGCATCGCAGAGGAGGGCCGTGGTATCGGCGGCTGGTTCCATGGCAGGCACAGGCGAGACTACCCCGCAGGGGACCGGGCAAGCTCAGTGTTGATAATAAGGTAATGCGCTGGCGCAGGATAGATGCAGGCGCGTACCTCCCAATCCGTCAAAAGACGGCCCGAGAGGACAGCGCGCGGCGGGGTGCTTGTCGGAACAGGCGACCCGTGGTATCATCCCCTGCACCCCAGCCCCCGTGTGCCCCAACGCGCGGGACGCGTGCAGCCCACCGGCACGCACCAGCACCTCTTGGACGTCTCACCGGCGTCTAGACACTTCTGCCCCCACCACCCTGCCACTGACGCAGCGGCGGCCCCACCACACTGGCCGCGTCTGTGCTCCACCCTATGCCCAAAACACCCCTGCTCGCGCTGCTGGCGCTGAGCCTCAGTCCCGCCGTACCCACCGCCCATCCCCACACGACACACTTCAACGACTGCCAGACCGAGACGGGACGGAACGCCTCGGTCGTGTTTGCGCCCACCTCTCGGCTCGTCCTCGCCCGCTCCCTGCAGTCGTGGGCCTGGGCCGGGCCGGGCGACGAGGTCGCCGCCGTCACCCAGCAGGGCACCTGCGCCGGAGCCATCGTCTGGGACGGCAGATCCGCTGTCCTCCCAGTCTGGATGGACGACCCGACCACGCCGCAGCAGGACGGCTACGCGGAGGACGACCTGCTGCGCTTCCACGCCTGGGACGCGTCCTCGGGCGACGTGTTCACAGGTGTCCGAGCGCGGTATCACCCTATCGCCGACACGCGCGGCACCTTCAGCCAGGACTCCGTCGCCGTCGTCGACTGGCTGATCCTGGTACGGTCGGGGACCGGGCGTCGCGAGGCTGAGGAGATCGCAGCGGCAGTCTTGGCCGACCTGGATGCGGAGCCGCTGCTCGCCGCAGCGACTACGCTGCCGACCGAGGTGGTCCTGGAGCCGGGCTATCCCAACCCGTTCCGCACAGCGGCCCGGCTCCGCTACGGGCTGCCGGTGGCGGCCGACGTGCAGGTGGCCGTGTTCGACAGCCGGGGCCGCCGCGTGGCTCGCCTCGCCGACGGGCGGCACCCTCCAGGCTGGTACGAGGCCGTGCTGCCCGCCGACGGGCTGGCGGGCGGCGTCTACCTCGTCCGGCTCCGGGCCGGCTCCGCCCAGGCCGTGCAGCGCGTAACGCTGGTTCGCTAGAGCATGTTATGGACCCGGTTAGGTCTCAGCGTTCTCCTCAAAAACAGCCGTCATTCCCGCGCAGGCGGGAATCCAGAGCTTGTAGTACGCCTTCTGGATTCCCGATCAGGGTCGGGAATGACTCGATGTGAGGAGGTAACAGTAGCAGAACAGCG
>JBCDKT010000011.1 GCA_038746285.1 Bacteroidota bacterium | reverse complement strand
TTTCCAGTGAGCGTCGGTCAGGTCGGAGCTGTAGCGTTGCGAGCGCATGGCTTCGGTAGGTCTTGTGGAGGGGCACTTCCACAAGATGCTGGCAGGCGCTCTTTGCGTTGACGCCCGCTCTTAACCAAACAGTCTCTTAGTGGTCCGTCGTCAGTGGCTTCGTTCTTCTAACGTGTTGATTGTCTGGGAATAGAGAAGCCACGGACAACCAGGGAGCGTAGCGACCGTTCCACGAGCGAACAACCGACCCCACCCCATGAACTTCCTCTCGAACCCCATCGTTGCCCGGCTGCTGTGGGTGTTTCCGACGCTGCTCTTCGTCATCTCGGTCTCTCTGCTCTGGGCGGGCCTCGGGCAGCGCGAGGCGGCGACGGCCGGCGTGCCGGTGGAGGCCGAGGTCCTCGGCATCGAGACGCGGGAGCGGGCCGAGATCACGATTGGCCAAGTGCTGCTGCGCTACGTGCCCCCGGGCGAGACCGAGGCCATCGAGCGCGCCGTCGAGCTTCCGCTGACGCTGCTCAAGAGCATCGAGGCGCGGGCCTACGAGACGGTCACGATCCGTGCCCTGCCCGGCAGCGACCAGATCGTGCTGGACCCTTACAAGCGGGCACAGTGGGTGCTCAGCTTCAGCTTCTCCGCGATGGCGCTCATCGGGGCCATCGGGCTCTCGGTGATGGTGGGAAGCTGGAACCGGTTCCTCAGTGAGCACGGCGATCCGTCCGAGGCGCACCTCACGCAGAGCACGGCCTCGCGATAGGGCACGGTGCCGTCCCTCCGTTGCAGATCACGCGGCGCGGTCGTACTCTTGGCCGTCTCCGTCCATCTGCCTCGCCGCCATGCGCCGCTGCCTGCTGCTCGTCTGTTTCTGTCTCCTCGCACCGCCCTCGCTGGGCCAGGAGGTGGGGACGTGGGACCTGCTGCCCGACTCGCCGTTCCACAGCTACCGCTTCGAGGACGCCAGCTTCCTGAACCCCGACACGGGCTGGATCGTCAACGGAGCCGGCGAGGTCTTCCGCACGGACGACGCTGGCGAGACCTGGACGATGCAGGCTGACCTCCCGGCTTACCTCCGCGCCACCGCCTTCGTGAGCGAGCGCCGCGGGTTCATCGGCACCCTCAACGAGTCGAACGTGCTCTATGGGACGGACGACGGCGGTGCCACGTTCGTCGATCTCACCGACCGGATCACGGGCCCCCGTCCGGTGGGCATCTGCGGTATGTGGGCCGTAAACGAAGACGTGGTCTACGGGGCCGGGTGGTACGCTGCCCCGGCGCACTTCGTCAAGACGACGGACGGCGGGCAGACCTGGACCTCACGCTCGATGGACGACTACGCGGCCTCGCTCGTGGACGTGTACTTCTGGGACGAGCAGCGCGGCATCGCCGTAGGCGGCACCGACGGTTTCGGGGACGGCTCGGCGGTCGTGCTTCTGACCGAGGACGGCGGCGAGACGTGGAACGTCCAGTACACCAGCAGCGGCAGCTTCGAGTGGGCCTGGAAGATTTCGTTCCCTACCCCAACGACAGGCTATGTTTCGCTGGAAGGGGCCGCCTTCCCGGCCAAAGTGCTGAAGACCACGGACGCCGGGCTGACGTGGACCGAGCTGACGATTCCCGGCAGCAGCGACCTCCAGGGCCTCGGATTCATCTCCGAAGACATGGGCTGGGCCAGCGGACGCGGCACCACCTCGGTGACGACCGACGGCGGCCAAACGTGGGCCCCGGTCGACCTCGACGGGAGCGTCAACCGGTTCGAGTTCTTCGGCGACTCGCTTGGCTACGCGATGGGCCGGCGCATCTACGCCTACGAGCCGCCGGCAGGTACGAGCCCCACCGAAGACGAGCTTGTCCCGACGCTGCCCGTCGCGCTCGGCGTGGGGTATCCCAACCCGTCGGCTGCCGGGGCTGTCACCATCCCGTACTGGCTGGAGACGCCCGTCGCGGTCGAGCTTGCCGTCTTCGACGTGCTCGGCCGGCGGCTGGCCGTGCTGGCCGAGGGCACGCAGCCTGCCGGCGCGCACCAAGCGGTCTGGGCCGGCTCCGACGCGCAGGGTCAGGCCGTGGCACCGGGCATCTACGTCGTCCGCCTCGCGGCTGGCGACCAGCACGTAGCGCGGACGCTGGTGCGCGTGCAGCCGTAGCCGGGACGCACCAAGAGTTGCATCCGCGACTACCGGAGCACCGTCAGGCGCTGCGCGGCGCGGCGGCTGCCCGCTTCGAGGCGCAGGGTGTAGGTCCCGGCAGACCAGGCGCGCACGTCGAACCCGACGGTCTGCGGCGCACCCGCTCGGGCCTCGCCCCGGATCTCCGCCACAGCGCGCCCGAGGGCGTCGAGCGCGACCACGCGGTAGCGGCCGGCCTCGGGTAGCGTGACCGTCACGCGGGCGAAGCGCGAGGCCGGGTTTGGGTACGGAACTAGCAGCGGTGCCTCAGCCTGGCTCCGGGTGGCGATGCCCGTGCTCGTCGGCCGGTCGAGGCGTCCTTCCCACAGGCCCCGGCAGCCGGTCCCGGCATAGAGCACGCCGGCCTCGTCCGGGTCGCCTGCGAGGTCCTCGATGAGACCAGTGGGCATGCGCACTGTGCCGGCGAAGCGCCGCCACGTCGCCGCGTCGTCGGTCGAGTACCACACGTCCTCCACGCCGCTGATGGGGGCGTGGGCGTAGAGCGTAGCATTGGTCTCGCCCGCCAGTGGGGCACCGAAGCCGAAGGCCCAGACGCTGTCGGCCGTCGCGATCTGGCTCCACGTCTGGCCGCCGTCGGTGCTGCGTAGCAGGTCGGCCTGGGCGTCGACGCCGAACGTCTTGACGAAGCTGCCCCACACCTCGCCCGCGCGCTGCGGGTGCGCCGCGAGGCGGGGGAAGCGGAAGTCCGGCACGCAGCCCCGGCACTGCTCGGACCAGGTCGCGCCGCCGTCCGCGCTCGCCCAGATGCCGACGGTCCCGCTCGCGTTGTTCTGCTTGACGTAGGCGTAGAACCGGTCGCCGTCAACGGCGTCGGCGACGAGGTGCTGGCTGACGACGAAGTCGGTGCCCGTCGCCCAGTTGCCGCCGTCGAAGTCCATGCCCTGGACGGGCTGCCACGTCTGGCCGCCGTCGGCCGAGAGGTGGGGCGGGGTGACGACAGGCGCGCTGAAGCCGTTGCACGCCGGCCAGATGGCCGACTGCGGGCTCCACACCATCCGGTCCGGGTCGGTCGCGGAGACGGCGATGTTGCCGGCGGTGAGGAACGCCTCGCAGGCGTCGTCCGGGTCGTTGGGGTCGCCGAGGAGACCGAGGTCGCTCCACGTCAGACCGCCGTCGCGGGTGACGCGCCCGGCGGGGAGGTAGCCGCCGTTGCGCGCCCCGACGACGACCGCGAGGAGCGGATCGGCCGGCGTCACGGCCACGTCGGTCGCGTTCTGCTGCACGCCGAAGTCGAAACTCGTCGCCGGAACCTCGGCGACGGTGCGGTGCGCCCAGCCGAAGGTGTCGAACGCGGCTGAGTAGACTGCCGGGCCGCTGCCGCCGGGAGCCTCGACGTCGTGGACGCACGACTCTTCCAGCCCCGCCATCACGCCCGCGAAGTCGAGCGTCGTGCCGTCGGCGACGAGGTCGTCGAAGCGGTACACGCCCCAGCCTGTCGTAAACCAGACCCGGCGCGGGTCTTCGAGGTCGAACGCAGCGGCCCCGCCGTACGAGAACGCGCCGTCTTCCTCGCCCGCCCACACCACCTGGTTGAGCGTGTAATCGAGTTGCTGAGCCGGGCACTCGGCGTACGGGCCTTCGTCGGTCTGGATCTCCCAGGTCGGGTTGGGGTCGGTGAAGTTGCGCGTGAAGAACACTTTGCGCGCTACGACGCCGTAGGGGATCGCGACGACGAAGTCGGGGTCAGTGGGGTGGGAGGCGATCTCATTCCAGTCGTAGGTGCCGTAGAGCGGGCACGCCTCAGGCGGCGTCTTGTCGGCCACCGTCCCGCCCGAGCCGCTGCCGTCGGGGACGTAGACGAGGATCGCGCCGTCGCCGGCAAAGCCCCCGTCGCCGCTAAAGCCGACCTGGAGGCGGCCGTGGGTGAAGGCGGCGCGCATCGGGTTGTCGCGCGTGCCGGGGCCGGGGACAGCGAGCGCCCACGTCCGCCCGCCGTCGGCCGAGCGCCAGACCCCGTCGCCGAGGGCACCTACGTAGACGTTCGCCGTCACGGTCCGGCCGGCGATCGTCACTGTCGTGCGGTCGTCGAAGACGACGAACGAGAGGCCGCCCGGCCCGCAGCCGTCGGGGTCGACCTCGGGGCAGGGACCGTCGCCCGGTCCGCCCTCGTCGCCGAGGCTCGGGAAGCTCGTCACCCGGCCCCACGACGCGCCGCCGTTGACGGTCCGCCAGAGGCCGTCGGCGTGGCTGGCGAAGTAGACCACGTCGGAGTCGTTGGGGTCTGCGGCCAGCTGCTCGCCGCTGCGCCGCCACGACCCGTTGCCTGCCATGCCGACCGTCGGGGGGAAGTTGGTGGCCGTCCAGGTCTGCCCGTCATCGTCCGAGCGCACGACGAGCGAGGCTTCGCCTTCGGAGGTGAGGTTGTTGCCGAGCGCGACCCAGAGCCGGCCGGGTACGCGGGGGTCGAGTGCGAACGCCTCGGCCGCGGCGGGCCAGAGCTGGGAGCGCGTGAACTCGCCGTCGAGGAGGTTCGTCCACCGGGCACCGTCCCAGCGGAAGATGCCCGCCACGTCGGTGCGGCTGTAGACAGTCTGGGTCTGCGGGTGGATCAGCAGGCCGTTGACGTAGCCGTAGCCGCGCACGTCGGCGTTCTGCCACGTCTGGGCGTCGGCGGCGAGAGGAAGCAGGAGAGCCGAGAGCAGGAAGGCGGTACGCATGGGTCGTCAGGTAAAAGCCGAAGGCGACCGATGATACTGCCACTTTCGCGCCTCGCCCTATGCGTAGGCTTATGGATTCGTGAGGGCTGACGCCGCACAGTGCGCCCGGACGCAGGCACGCGTCTCCCCCGCTCAGCCTGTAGCGCGCGTCTCCCAGGCAGCAGCCTGAGCGACCCGCACAGCTCGATTTGTGCGCGCTCAGGCAGGGTGCCGGAGGCAACCGTGTGGCGCTCGCGAAGCGCATCCCAGCCCAGCGTTGGCAGAGAACCCTGAGCGGTGAATATGGTGTCGGCGCGCGACCAGGGCGAACTGCCCGGCTTGAGGTGTCGTCCGGCTTGAGGTGTCGCCCGGTCTGAGGCGTAGCCCGACGGGTGCGGGGGCGTCACGCAGCCGGAGGCATGCCGGGGTTCAGGAGGGCCGGCTGCTCCATCCGAGTCAAGGCGTCCACGAACGCGTCGACGTACGGCGGTCGTGGATCTCGCCGCATTGCCACGTACCACCGGCGCCGCACGCCGTCTTCGGTGACCGGCACGTCAGCAAGCCCGCCCTGTTCGAGGTACGGGGCAGCCGCCCAGCGTGCCATTGCTGTCACGCCCAGGCCGGCCCGGACCATCCCGACGGCTCCTTCGGTGGAGAGTGGGACCGGGATGATCCGGCTGGGCGTAGCCCCGGCCGCCGCCACGAGCGAGAGCACGCAGTCACGCTCGGTGCATGTGTGCCAGACGAACACCTGCTCGCCGTCGAAGGCCGCCGGCTCGACGTGTGCTCGCCCCGCCCACGGGTGGCTCTCGGCCACCACCGCGACGACCTCGTCCTCGAACAGTTCGGTGAGCGCGAGGCCGTCTGCCCGGTCCACGGTCGTGACGAGGGCTACGTCCACCCGGCGGTCGAGGAGCGCGGCCCCGGGCCGCTCCGAGGCCCCCGCTACGATCTCCACGTCCACGAGCGGCCACGCCTCGCGGTAGGTGCCGAGCACGAGCGGGAGCCAGTGGTAGGTCGTGTAGCACTCGGCCGTAACCCGAAGCGTCCCGCTCTTGCCCGCCGCGAGCACGTCGAGGTCGGCCTCGGCCCGGCTCACCTCGTCGAGCACGACCCGGGCCGCGTCGAGCACGCGCCCGCCGGCCTCGGTCAGCACGAGCGACCGGCCGCGCCGCTCGAACAGCGCGATCCCGAGCCGGTCTTCGACATCGCGGAGTTGGTGCGAGAGCGCCGACTGCGAGAGCGAGAGCCGGTTGCCCGCCGCCGTGAGCGTTCCTTCTTCCACCACAGCACGGACAAGGCGGAGGTGGCGGAGGTCGAGCGTGCTGGAGTCCATGAGTAGATGTGATGGTTCGGGTGATGAGAATCGATGGATCGCATAAACAGACGCCGGGTTCCACCTCGAGCACGGTTCGCCTCGCACGCGGCGGCTGCCCGTGCCGGCACCGAACGTGCTTCTTCACTCACCACACCTCTTGAGCACCATGCCTGCCTACTCCGTCCTCGCCGTCACCCCGACCTCCGAAGACTGGATCGACGACTACCTGCCCGTTGCCAACAAGCTCGTCGCCGAGCACGGCGGCAGGTACCTCGCCCGGACCGCCACCCACGAGCGGCTCGAGGGCGACGGCGCAGACGCCGCGCTCCGCATCGTCATCGAGTGGCCTTCGGCGGAAGCCGCCCGCGCCTTCGAGAACGACCCCGCCTACCGGCCGTATCTACAGTCCCGTCTCAAGCACTCGACCAGCCACCATTTTCTGATCGAGGGCACCGACGATCTCACTTGAGACCTCGTTCCCGCTGCTCATCCCTTCTACGCCATGTTCAACGATAACATCATCTGGACCCTCGAAGGCCCCATCAAAGACGGCCGCCGCGACGCGCTCGAGGCGCTGATGCACGAGATGGTCGAGGCTGTCCGGCCTGAGCCGGGTACCCTCAACTACGAATGGACCATCGACCCCGACGGGCAGCGGCTCCGCGTCTACGAGCGCTACCGCGACGCAGACGCGGCGATGGCCCACCTACCCACATGGAGCACCTTTCAGGACCGGTTCATGGACCTCGTCGACGTGGAGCAGTTTGTCGTCTACAGCGAACTGACCGACGAGTTGAAGGAGCAGGTCGGCGGTCTTGATCCGGTGTACATGACACCGGTCGGTGGCTTTGCCAGGTAGCCCCGTGGCTGAGGCTACGCCGACCGCTGAGCGCTTGGAGTCCGCACCGTTCAGACCCCTCAACCGGGGCTACCGCTCGGTCTTTCAGCCCGGCCGGCTGACGCTGGGCCTCGTGGTCCCGATTGAGACGTACGCGCAGGGGCCGGTGCCGGCGATGGAGCGCCACGCCGAGCGCGTCCGGCTGGCCGAGCGACTTGGCTTCGCGGCCGTCTGGCTCCGCGACGTTCCGTTCAACGTGCCTTCGTTCGGCGATGCGGGCCAGCCGTTCGATCCGTTCGTGTACCTCGGCCTGCTGGCCGGGCAGACGGAGCGGATCGCACTCGGTGTGGCGAGCGTCATTCTTCCGCTCCGGCACCCGGCCCACGTCGCCCGGGCCGCCGCGAGCGCCGACGTGCTCTCGGGCGGGCGACTCCTCCTCGGCATCGCCTCGGGCGACCGGCCGGCGGAGTACCCCGCCTTCGGCCAACGGTTCGAGGCGCGGGGTGAGCGGTTCCGGGAGGCCTACGCTTACCTCCGCCGGATAGCCGAGCCTTCGCCCAGCCTCGACAGTCCGTACGGCCGGGTCGGCGGCGGGATAGACCTCCTGCCCAAGCCCGTTGTCGGTCAGCTTCCGCTGCTCATCACCGGAGGCAGCCGCCAGGCTCCCAGTTGGGTCGCGGCGCACGGCGACGGGTGGATGACCTATCCACGCGCCGCCGCCGTCCAGGCGCAGGCGGTCCGCGACTACCGAGCGCTCATTCCGGGTACGTTCGGCAAGCCCGTCATGCAGCCGCTCTACGTGGACCTGGACGACGACCCCGACGCAGCACCCCGGCCGTTGCACCTCGGGATGCGGTCGGGTATGCGTGCGCTCGCGGCGTACCTCGGGGCGCTGGAGACGGCCGGCGTCAACCACGTCGCACTCAACCTCCGGTTCAACCGGGCCGACACCGAGACGACGCTTCGGTGCCTCGCCGACGACCTGTTGCCTCAGTTTCCGACTCTCCAGATGTAACCTGCCATGAAGACGATCCTCATCACCGGCTCCACCGACGGCATCGGGCTGGGGACCGCCCGCCGCCTTACTGCCGACGGTCACCGCGTACTCTTCCACGGCCGCGACCCGGACAAGCTCGACCGGGTGGAGGCCGAGCTGTCGGCGTCGGGAACCGCCGAGCGCACCGCCGCGGACCTCTCGGTGCTTGCCGAGGTGTCCGCGCTGGCCGACACCGTGGCCGAGCGCTACGAGCGCCTCGACGTGCTGATCAACAACGCGGGCGTCTACAGTGCTGCGGACCCCCGGACCGCCGACGGGCTGGACATCCGCTTCGCCGTCAATGCCATTGCGCCCTACCTGCTGACGCGGCGCCTTCTGCCGCTGATTCCGCCCGCCGGGCGCGTCGTCAACCTGTCCTCGGCTGCGCAGGCACCGGTGGACCTCGCCGCCCTCGCAGGACAGGGGCACCTCTCCGACGGGGTGGCCTACGCCCAGAGCAAGCTGGCGCTGACGATGTGGTCGCGCTACCTCGCCGGGGAGGTCGGCGCGGAAGGGCCGAGCGTGGTCGCGGTCAACCCCGGGTCTCTGCTCGGCACGAAGATGGTCCGCAGCGCGTTCGGGACGGCAGGCAAGGACGTTGGCATCGGCGTGGACATTCTGGTGCAGGCCTCGCTGTCGGACGCGTTCGCCGGAGCCTCCGGGCAGTACTTCGACAACGACGCGGGCCGGTTCGCGCCGCCGCACCCCGACGCGCTCGACGACCGCAAGGCCGAAGCCGTAGTCAGGGCCATTGAGGACGTTCTAGCGCATGCCGGTATGGGCACTGGAGCGAGCGGGTGACCGCGACGCAGGCGCTCCCACCGAGCCACCGCCCGCCGCTCGCTGCCGGGCGATCAGGAGGACGCTGCCGACGATCAGCGCGGCCCCGCCGAGGCTCCAGCCGTCGGGCACGTTCCCGAAGACGAAGAGGCCCCACACGAACGCGAAGACTACCTGCAGGTAGCCAATGGACATCGCCCGGCCGGCCTGTTCGAGGTGGAGCCCGTGCGTCAGGAAAATCTGCGCGACCAGCGTCGTCGCCCCCGCGCCGAGCAGCCACAGCCACTCGACCCCCTGCGGCACCACCCAGCTACCGGCGAACGGCAGCGCCAAGACGATGCCCGCGACGGAGAGGTAGAAGATGATGACGTTCGGTGCGTCGGTCTCGCGGAGCTTGCGGACGATCGTGTAGACGAGCCCGGAGAGGATGGAGGCGGTCACCGTCGCCGTGACGGCGAGCGGGTCCAGCCCGGCTGCGCTGTCGCCGAAGAGCAGCGACGGCTTGGCGATCAGCGCGACACCGAGGAGGCTCACCACCATGCCGGCGACCACGCGCCCCGCCGTGCGCTCGCGGAGGACGAACGCCGCCGCGACCGCTGTCCAGATCGGAGTGACGTAGAACAGCGCCGTCGCGTCGCCGAGCGGGATGCGCGGAATGGCCCAGTAGAACAGGCTGAGCGCCGTCGCGCCGATCACGCCGCGCGCCAGGAGCAGCCGCCGGTTGTGGCCGAGCGGGGGGGTGCCGGTCCGGCGGAGCAGGGCGTACGTGCCCGCGACCATGAAGACGGAGCGGGCGAAGACGATCTCCATCGCCGGAACCCGCTGCCCAGCCAGCTTGACGAAAAGCGTCATTAGGCTGAAGAACAGCGCAGAGCCGGCCATGTAGCGGAGCCCGAGCGGGATGCGCCGGATCGGGGGAGGCGTGGCGACGGGCACGGAGGGGGGCGGTGGATGAGCCGGGGCAACCCTGCCCCGAAGTAGAGGTTCGTCCGAGGCGTGCATTTCCGGGCCTCTTCACAGCACCGCGGTGTGCAGCATGCCACGCTGGGGTCACGTTGGGCTCGTCGCGCGCTCATTTGGGGGTCAGCGCGGGGCCGGCGGTTGGTGCCGCCGCGGCACGGGTGTATAATCACGCCCCACCCGCCCCATACAGACCCGTTCAGACTATGCGCTTCGCCTCCACCGCCGTTCTCGCCCTGTTGCTCGCCGCGCCAGCCGCGCTGCACGCGCAGCAGGCTGCCGACGCGCCGCCCCGCTACAGCGAGGTCCGCATCACGCTCGCCGACCGCAGCGACCTCGCTGACCTCTCTGCGCGCGTCCCCGGCGTCGGACACGTAGGGCTCGACAAAGTGGACGGCAGGTGGGTGGCCGTTACCGTACTCAGCGAGGCCGACCTCGCCGACCTCGCCGCGAGCGGGTTCGCCTACGAGGTCTCGGTCGCCGACCTGGCCGCCGACTACGCCGCGCGCGCACCCTTCAGTGAGGCCGAGCGTCAGCAGGCCCTCGCCGCGAGCCGCGCCTCAGGCTTCGGCTTCGGCTCGATGGGGGGCTACTACACCTTCGACGAGGTGGTCGCCAAGCTCGACGAGATGCACGCCGACTACCCGGACCTCATCACCGCCCGCGAGTCGATCGGGCAGAGCCACCAGGGGCGCGACATCTGGATGGTCAAGATCTCCGACAACCCCGGCGTCGACGAGAACGAGCCGGAGGTGCTCTACACCGCGCTCCACCACGCCCGCGAGCCGCAGAGCATGGCGACGGTGATCTACTACATGTTCTACCTCCTTGAGAACTACGGGACTAACACCCAGGCGACCAACCTCGTCAACAACCGGGAGATGTACTTCGTCCCCGTTCTCAACCCCGACGGCTACGTCTACAACCAGCAGACCAACCCGGACGGGGGCGGGTTCTGGCGCAAGAACCGCCGCGACAATCCGGGCAGCAGCTTCGGCGTGGACCTCAACCGCAACTACGCCTACGAGTGGGGCCGCGACAACCAGGGCTCCAGCGGCAACGCGAGCAGCGAGGTCTACCGCGGTCCGGCTCCGTTCTCCGAGCCCGAGACCGCTGCGATCCGCGACTTCCTCAACACGCGGGAGATCCGCGGCGCGTTCAACTACCACTCCTACAGCAACGTCCTACTCCACTCCTGGGGCTACGAGCGAGGCGTCTACACCCCGGACCAGGACCTCTTCACGCGGGCCTCGACGTACCTGACGCAGGTCAACGGCTACGAGTTCGGCCAGGCTGCCGACGTGCTCTACCCAGCCAACGGCGACTCGGACGACTGGCACTACGGCGAGCAAGACACAAAGGGCAAAATCTTCGCCTGGACTCCGGAGGTCGGCTCGTTCTTCCAGGGCTTCTGGCCACGCCAGAGCGACATCGTCCCGCTCGCCGAGACCAACCGGGTGATGAACCTTCGCCTGGCCCGGCTCGCCGGGTTCTACCCGACCGTCGCCCGGTTCGAGGTAGCCGAGACCCACAGCGGGAACGGTCACCTCGACCCCGGCGAGTCTGCCGCAGCGACAGTGACGGTGCAGAACATCGGCCTGGAAGGGATGACGGGCGTCCGCCTCCGCATCGTGAGTGAGGCCCCCGGTGTGCTGGACGAGCCGAGCCGCTTCAGCCAGGCGTTCGACCTCGCTGCCGGCGAGAGCGTCGAGGTCGAGGGCCTCGCCTTCACGCTCAGCCCGAGCGCGCCGCTCGGCCTGCGGAGCGACCTCGCCGTCGAGTTCTCGTTCGACGACGTCGCGCTCGCCGAGACGCTCACGGGCGTGGCCATCGGGACGCCGGTCGCCCTCTTCGAAGACCCCGCCGCGTCGACCGGTGGCTGGACGACGGGCGACGGCTGGGGTCTGACGCCCACCCAGGGTACGTCGACGCCGACGGCCTTCGCCGACAGCCCCTCGGGCTTCTACCGCGACGGGGCCAACAACGCCCTCACGCTCGCCGAGCCGCTCGACCTGAGCAGCGCCGCCAGCCCTCGGCTCCGCTTCATGGCGCGGTGGGACATCGAGGCCGGCTACGACGTGGCCCAGGTCCGCGCCTCCACCGACGGCGGTACCTGGACGCCGCTCGCGGGGCGCTACACCTCGGTCGGCTCGGGCAACGGTGCCCAAGTCCCGGGCGAGCCGGGCTACGACGGCACCCAGGCGACCTGGGTCGAGGAGTCCATCGACCTGAGCGCCTTCGAGGGCGCGCCCGAGGTCCAGGTCCAGTTTGTGCTCCGCGCCGACGGCGGCGTGACCGCCGACGGGTTCTACGTCGACGACCTCGCGGTCGAGTATTTCACTAACGCTAACCCGGTCTCGACCGAGGGCGACGGCGCGCAGCCGGACCAGGTGGTGCTCTTCGAGAACTACCCCAACCCGTTCGACCGCCAGACCCTCATCCCGTTCGAGCTGCCGCAGGCGAGCACGGTCTCGCTCGCGGTCTACGACCTCCTGGGCCAGCGCGTCCGCACCCTCGCCGACGGCCTCTACGCCGCCGGCTCGCACAGCGCGACCTGGGACGGGAGCGACGGGGCCGGCCAGGCGGTGGCGAGCGGGGTCTACGTCGTCACCCTGCGCGCGGCGGGGTCCGTGAAGACGCGCAAGCTGCTCGTGGTCAGGTGATGCGTGACGAGTGAGACGTAATGCGTGAGGGTTGCCTCGCAGAAGGCGGTCTCCCTCGCGCACCGCGTCTTATGCATCCTCCCGCACGTCCTCGAACTCCACGTCCACCGCATCGCTCTCCGGCGGCGGAGGCGGGGGCCACGTACCCACGCTGACCGTGTCACCCAGCATGCTCTGGCGGACCCGCTTCGAGACGGCCTGCTTGATCACCTTCCGCGTCGGGGGCAGCAGCCCGAGGAAGCCCACGACATCGGTGAGCACGCCGGGCGTGAGGAGGAAGGCCCCGGCGATGAGAATGAGGATGCCGTCGGTCAACTCGTCGCCGGGGACCTCGCCCTGCGCCATGCGGGCCCGGAACCGCGCCAGCGCCGAGAGCCCCTCGCGGTGTGCGAGCGTCGATCCGATGATGGCCGTCGCGGCGATCAGGCCTACGGTCGGCCAGAACCCGATCCGCCCGCCGAGCCAGACGAGGAGGGTCAGTTCGAGGATCGGGACGACCGTGAAGAGCAGCAGCAGGCGGCCGAAGAGCGAGGGCTTCTGAAACGAGGGCATGGGACAGAGGTCGGGCAGGGGAAGCGCGTGCCCGTGCATACGCAGGTCGAGCAGGCCGGGCTTCACCACACCGAAAAAAAGCTGGCCTCGCACCCGGCGGCATGCGTAGCCTCCACGCTAGCCACACCCCGCTTCGTCTTAGCCTTCCGCCGCGCATCGCCCTATGTCCGACATCAAGCCGCTCACCCTCTACGCCATCGACGCGGAGCTCCAGGCGCTCGAAGACGCGCTCCTCGCCTCCGGCGGCGAGATTACGGACGAGATCGAGGCCCAGCACAACGACCTGCTCGACCTCCGCACGGGTAAGGTCGAGGGCTACCTCCGCGTGCTGCGCCGGCTGGAGGCTACGGCCGAGGCCGTGAAGGCGGAGCGGCAGCGGCTCCAGGAGGCGGAGCGCCGCTTCGCAACCGCCGCGCAGTCGCTCAAGAGCCGCCTCGCGTGGTCGATGCAGCAGCGCGGCGAGACCGAGCACCCGACCGCGCTCGGCCGCGTCAAGCTCCAGCGGAGCAGCAGCCCGCCGGTCGAGCTGACCGCCGAGGTGGGGAGCCTGCCGGACGCCTTCGTGCGCGTCAAGCGCTCGGCCGACCTGACTGCGCTCCGCGACGCGCTCCAGTCCGACGACCCCGACCTCCGCGCCGAGGCCGAGCGTGTAGCGCATCTGGGCGAGGCCACATACTACGTGCGGATTTACTGAGCCTAAACGCCGGCCCGCGCGCGGCGCTCTGTCTCGGCGGCTTCGGCGGCATCGAACGCGGCAGCTTCCAGGCGGTCGAAGCGCGGCCAGTCGTCCGGGGCGAAGGTGTGGAGCGTCCGCCCGATGGGAAGGTCCAGGCCATACGCCGTACGCCGGGGAGAAAACACGGGCCGGAGCAGGAGCGGCGTCTTCCGCCCGGCGGCGTCCCACACTGAGCGCACACCGCCGCGTGCCTCGTCGAGCACGAGTTCGGCCGGCGTCCGGCGGAGGTCGTAGACCGTCCACGCCGTCGAGAGCGCGTAGACCAGCGGCACCACCCAGACGACCCACGGCAGCGGGTCCTGCCCCTCGAGCATCGCCACGCTCGCCGCGATCATCACGCCCGTCATGCTCCACGCCAGCGGCCCGGTGAGGGCGCGGGCGTAGACGAGCGCGGCGGGCGCGTCGCCCGGGTGATGTCGACTCTTGAATACAAGCATGCGGGTGCCGGCAGGAGCACGGCGGTGCCGTGCCCTCGGTCGGGTTACCCCTCGACGCTCTCTTCCCGCCCGTTCGCGCGCACGTCTGGCGCGTGGAATGGGTAGGCAAAGTGCGCCGCCGGGACGAACGTCTCCTTGATCGCCCGGAGGCTCGTCCACCGGAGGAGGTTGACGTGCGAGCCGGCCTTGTCGTTGGTCCCCGAGCCGCGTGCCCCGCCGAAGGGCTGCTGCCCGACGACCGCGCCCGTCGGCTTGTCGTTGATGTAGAAGTTGCCAGCCGCCTCCGCGAGCGTGTCGCGCGCTTCGATGACCGCGCTCCGGTCGCGGGCGAAGACGGCCCCGGTGAGAGCGTAGGGCGAGGTCTCGTCGACCAGCTTCAGGAGGTCCGAGAAGCTCGTCGAAGCCGGGGCGACGTAGAGCGAGGCGACCGGGCCGAAGAGTTCGTGCTCCATCGTCTCGTAGTGTGGATCCTCGGTGATGAGCACGGTCGGCTCGACGTAGAACCCCTCGCTGTCGTCGTAGCCGCCGCCGTGGGCAATGCGGACCCCGTCGGCCTCCTTCGCCCGGTCGATGTAGCCCGTGATGTTCTCAAACGACTTCCGGTCGATGACAGCGTTGACGAAGTTGGTGAAGTCTTCGACCGGCCCCATCTGCATCTCGCCGAGCTGCTGCATGAGTGACTCCTCGACGGCCGGCCAGAGCGCCTCGGGGAGGTAGACCCGGCTCGCGGCTGAGCACTTCTGACCCTGGTACTCGAACGCACCCCGGACAATCGCCGTCGCCACGGCCTCGGGGTCTGCCGACTCGTGGGCGACGATAAAGTCCTTCCCGCCTGTCTCGCCGACGATCCGGGGGTAGGTCCGGTACGCGTCGAGGTTGTTCCCGATCTCGCGCCAGAGGTGGTTGAACGTGCCCGTCGAGCCGGTGAAGTGGAGGCCGGTGAAGTGGGGAGAGGCAATCGCCGGGTCGCCCACGTCGGCCCCGCTGCCGGGGACGAGGTTGACGACGCCGGGGGGGAGGCCGGCCGCTTCGAGGAGCGCCATGATGTAGTATGCCGAGAGGAGCGCCGTCGTCGCGGGCTTCCAAACGACCGTGTTGCCCATCAGCGCGGGTGCCGTCGGGAGGTTGCCCGCGATGCTCGTGAAGTTGAACGGCGTGACGGCGAAGACGAACCCTTCGAGCGGGCGGTACTCGACCTGGTTCCACTGGCCGGGCGGCGAGACCGGCTGCTCCTCGTAGATCTGCCGCATGAAGTGGACGTTGTAGCGAAAGAAGTCGACGAGCTCGGCGGCGCTGTCGATCTCGGCCTGGTAGGCGTTCTTACTCTGGCCGAGCATGGTGGCGGCGTTGATCGTGTCGCGCCACGGCCCGGCGAGGAGGTCGGCGGCGCGGAGGAAGACCGAGGCGCGGTCGTTCCAGGGCATCCGCATCCAGTCGTGCCGGGCCTCGACGGCGGCGTCGACGGCGCGGCCGACCTCGGCCTCGCCGCCGAGGTGCGCGCGCGCCAGCACGCGGCTGTGCTCGTGCGGGGCTACGACCTCGGCCGTGCGCCCGGTCTCGACCCGCTCGCCGCCGATCACGGCCGGGATGGCGACGGTCTCCTCGCGCATCTCGGATATCCGTTTTTGCAAAGACCGTCGCTCAAGCGCACCGGGCGCGTAGGAGCGCACAGATTCGTTGGCAGGGGCAGGGGGGCGGAGGACGGCGTTGGTCATGGCAGCGTCGAAGAGTGGGAAACAGAAGGGGAGAGACGCAGAAGGTACGGAACCGCTCCCACGTTTCCCGTCCAACCGTACGGCGCTCGACCATCGGTACCTTTGGGATTCCACCTCGCCGCTCGCCCATGCCGTCGTCTTCGTTCCAGCGCTTCGTGGCGCTCCGCTACCTCCGCGGCGCGCAGGGCCGGGACGAGGGGCAGAAGTTTCTCCGGTTCGTGACCTACGTGGCCGTTGGCGGCGTGACGATTGGGGTGGCGGCGCTTCTGCTCTCGCTGATGATCGTGCGCGGGTTCAGCCGCGAGATCGAGGAGAAGATCGTCGGGTTCGGCTCCCACGTCCGGGTCGAGAGCTACGTCGACGGGCCGCTGGCGCACGCGGACTCGCTCACCGAGCGCCTCGGCGCGCTGCCCGGCGTCGAGCAGGTGACACCGGTGATTGACGACTTCGCGCTCCTGCGCTCGAAAGCTGGAATCGACGGGGCCGTTGTCTCGGGCGCGCCAGAGGGAAGCCACGCGTTTCTCGCGGAGCAGGTCCGGGCAGGCGGCTTCTCGTTCGCGCCGGACTCGGCCGGCCGGCCGGGCGTCGTCGTCGGGCGCGGGCTGGCAGACCTGCTGGCGGTCGAGGTCGGGAGCCAGCTCACCGCGTTTTCGATGCAGAGCACCGGGTCAGGTGGCGGCGCGACCGGGCTCGGCCGGCCCCGCGTGCGCGCGCTCCACGTCGCCGGCGTCTACGAAACTGGCCTCGCCGACTTCGACGAGGTCTTCGCCTACACCAGCCTCGAGGCCGCGCGCCGCCTGTTCGACTACGGCGAAGACGAGGTCACGCGCTTTGAGCTCCGCCTCGACGGCATCGACCGCGCCGACGAGACGGCGGAGACTATCACCGAAACGTTCGGGCTGCCGGTCTTCGCCCGGTCGATCTACCAGGTGCAGCAGAACCTCTTCGCCTGGATCAATCTCCAGCAGAGCATCGTCCCGCTCGTGATCGGGGTGATCGTGCTGGTGGCGGCGTTCAACATCATCGGGACGCTCCTGATGGTGACGATCGAGAAGACGCGCGAGATCGGGATCATCCTCTCGATGGGCTGCCCGGCGGCCGGCGTGAAGCGGCTCTTCGTCTGGCTCGGGTTCATGATCGGGGTCGCGGGCACGACGCTCGGGAGCGGGCTCGCGCTCGGCCTCGCGCTCCTCCAGCTCCGGTTCGGGATCATTCCGCTGCCGCAGGAGGCCTACTACATCGACACGGCCCCGGTGGAACTCAGCGCGGTGGACTTCGTGGTTGTCGCCGCGGTCGCGCTCCTGCTCTGTACGCTCTCGGCGTACATTCCAGCCCGCGTCGCCGCCAACGTCGACCCCATCCGCTCGATCCGCTTCGCCCAGTAACTCACCTCCCAACCGCACCCCTCCTCATGGCTATCCAGACCGGGCAGCACGCCCCCGACTTCACCCTCTACACCGACAAGAACGAGGCGTACACCCTCTCCGAAGACAACGACGGCAAGAGCACCGTGCTCCTGTTTTTCCCCGGCGCGTTCACGAGCGTCTGCACCGAGGAGATGTGTACCGTGAACGACGACCTCGCCCGCTACCGCGACCTCGACGCGCACGTCCTCGGCATCTCGACCGACTCGCCGTTCGTGCTCGCCGAGTTCAAAAAGCACAACAGCCTCGACTTTCCGCTTCTGAGCGATCACAACGCCCAGGTCAGCGATCAGTACGGCGCGAAGTACGACCACGACTTCACCGACATGAACCTCGACCGGATCGCCAAGCGCTCCGCCTTCGTGATCGACCCCGACGGCGTCGTCCGCTACGCCGAGATCACCGAGCACGCCGGGAAGCAGCCGAACTTCGGCGCGATCAGGCAGGCCCTCGAAGACGCGCGAGGCTGATGGCCGACCTCGCCGCAGGTACCGTGGCCCGTCCGCACAGCATGCCCGACGATGACCCTACGGCCAGCACGGTCGAAGGCGTCGAACTGCGGGTGCTGCTCTTCAGTGTGCTCCGCGAGATCGTCGGGACGGGCGAGCTTCGCCTGCAGCTCCGGGCGCCGGTACGGGGCGAGGACGTGCTCGGCCGGCTTGTCGCCGAGTATCCTGCTACGGAGACCTACCGGTCTGTTGTCCGGCTTGCCGTCAACCGGGTCTACGCGCCGCTGCTGACCGAGCTGTGCGACGGCGACGAGGTAGCGCTCATCACGCCGGTGAGCGGTGGCTGACAGGGCAACCGAGCGCCGGGACCAGCGGACGTGGTGCGGGCTGTACCACGCCCCGCTTCCTGTCGCTGAGGCGGCCGCGTTTCTGAGCGCGCCCCCGGTGGGGGGAATCAACCTGTTCGTCGGGACAACGCGGCGGTGGACGAGCCGGCCGGTCACAGAGTCTAAGGCCAGAGAGACCGTGCGCCTACGCTACGAAGCCTACGAGCCGATGGCCCTCGCCGAACTCGGCCGGCTAGCTGCCGCCGCGGCGGAGCAGTGGTCGGTCGAGCGGTGCTGCCTGCTGCACCGGCTCGGGACGGTGCCCGTCGCCGAAGCGAGCGTCGTCGTGGGCGTGGGGACGGCGCACCGGGCGGCGGCGTTCGAGGCGTCGCGCTGGCTGATCGATACGCTCAAAGAGCGGGTGCCGATCTGGAAGCGCGAGGTGTTCGCCGACGGGACGGAGGCGTGGGTGCAGCCGGCGACAGAAAGCACGTAACCATTGTCCGTACCACACCATTGTCCGTACCACACCATTGTCCGTACCACACCATTGTCCGTACCACTACTCATTTAATCCGTTATTGCAATGCAAAATTTGCTCAGCCGTGCCCAGGCACTGAACAAGCGCATCGTGCTCCCAGAGGGGGTAGACCCGCGAACCGTCCGCGCTGCACACACGCTTGTCGAGCAGGGCATCGCCCGGCCCGTGCTGCTCGGCAACGAGGAGACCGTGCGCGCCGTCGCAGCCGAGGAAGACGTCACGCTTCCGCACACCGTGCCGATCATCGACCCGGTGCGGTCGGGCCGAGCCGCGGAGTTCGCGCAGGAGCTGTTCCAGCTTCGCAAGCACCGCGGGATGACCTACGAGCAGGCCCGCGAGACGGTGCAAGACGAGCTCTACTTCGGGGCCCTCATGGTGAGGCGCGGAGAGGTTGACGGCAGCGTAGCCGGCGCCGCGCACCCGACCCCCGACGTGCTCCGCGCAGCGATCCACTGCATTGGCGTGGACGAAGGCTCTGCGCTGGTGTCGAGCTTCTTCCTGATGGTCTTGACCGACGGCCGGCCCGTCACGTTCGCCGATTGCGGCGTCGTTCCCACGCCTGACGCCGACCAACTCGCCTCGATCGGCGTCGACGCGGCCCGGTCGCACCGGCTGCTGGTGGGCGAAGAGCCGCGGGTCGCGTTCCTGTCGTTCTCGACGAAGGGCAGTGCCGACGATCCGGCCGTTGACCTCGTCCGCGCGGCTACGGCGAAAGCGCAGGTGATGCGTCCAGAGCTTGCCATCGACGGCGAGTTTCAGTTTGATGCTGCCTTCATTCCGTCGGTGGGCGAGCGAAAAGCGCCCGGCTCAGACATCGCCGGGAAAGCCAACGTGTTTGTCTTCCCAAACCTCGACGCAGGCAACATCGGCTACAAAATCGCGCAGCGGATCGGCGGGGCCGAGGCGTTCGGGCCGATCCTACAAGGGCTCAAGCAGCCGGCCAACGACCTCTCGCGTGGCTCCGACGCAGAGGACATCGTCAATGTCGCGGCGATTACGGCCATCCTTGCAGGCGAGGAAGACTGAACCGCTCAAGACATATATCCGTTACTGCATTTCAAGCAAACGAAGAAAGGGCACTATGAATACGCGACGTCGGGCTTAGATGCGCGTCCGGTTCGAAAGTGTGGCCGGTCACGGTCTCGAAGAGTTCGATGTAGCGTTTCGCAGCTAGCACCCGAAAGTCGTCGGGGAGGTCAGGCATTGCCTGGCCCGCCTGGCCTTGAAAGCCGTGGTCCATCAGCCACTCCCGCACGAACTCTTTGGAGAGCTGGCGCTGCGGCTCGTCGGCTGCGAGCCGCTCGTCGTAGCCTGCAGCGTAGAAGTAGCGCGACGAGTCCGGCGTGTGCACTTCGTCGATCAGCACGACATCGCCCTGGCGGTCTAGCCCGAACTCGTACTTCGTGTCTACCAGGATCAGTCCACGCTCGGCTGCGAGTTCTGTGCCCCGTGCGAAGAGCTGCTTCGCCACGCCGGCGATTTCGTCGAACCGTCCGGCGCTGAGTAAGCCGCGCCCGAGGACGCCCTCGCGTGAGATGTCCTCGTCGTGTCCCTCGGCGGCCTTCGTAGCAGGCGTCAGGATGGGCTCCGGAAGCCGGCTGTTCTGACGGAGGCCATCGGGAAGCGGGACCCCGCACAGTATGCGCCCGCCGTCCCGGTAGACTCGCCATGCGTGGCCGGCCAGGTAGCCTCGCACGACAAACTCGACTGGGATCGGCTCGCAGGCGAGCGCAACCGTCACGTTGGGGTCGGGAACCGAGACGACATGGTTCGGAACGATGTCTTCGGTCTTGCCGAAGAAGTACGCTGCGAGTTGGTTTAGAACCTGTCCTTTAAACGGAATCGGCTGTGGCAGGATGTGATCGAAGGCCGAGATGCGGTCCGTCGTGACCAGAATCAGCCGGCCCTCTGGTGTGCGGTAGGTGTCGCGCACCTTGCCCCCGTACCGCTGGCCCAGATCGTCGAAGTGAGTCTCGACAAGGCAGTGGCCGAGCTGGCGGTGCAGCACGTCGTCGAGGGCGGGCGAGGGCGTCATGAGTGGGAAGAAGCTGTGTGGACAGGCTGGGGTGTGGCAACGCTGCTGCGGCGCACGATAAGCTCGGGTGTCATCGCTTCGGTAACCGGCTGGCTGGGCGCTCTCATCCGGTTAAGTAAGAGCCGCGTGGCGCGGCATCCCACGTCGTGCATCCGAAGGTCCACGGAACTCAGCCCGAGGTAGTGGCAGAGCTTGAGGTTGTTGAACCCGACGAGCGCAACGTCTTCCGGCACACGCAGCCCGGCGCCGCGCAGCGCGGACCAAGCCCCGATGGCTTGCACGTCAGAGGAAGCGCACACAGCCGTGACCGGGGTGTCTAGAGCAAGCAGCTTGGTCATGGCCTCCACGCCGGCCTCCTCGCTGAACCCGGCGTGCTTGGTCGTCTCGCCCATCACAACGAGGGTGGGGTCGTAGGCTAAGTCGGCGGCCTCGAGGCCGCGCCGGTAGCCTGCCAGGCGCTCGTCCGCATTCTGGCTTCCGGGATGGGCGGCGATAAGTCCGATCCGGCGATGCTCCTGCTGCGCGAGGTGCACGACGGAGCGCTCGATGCCGGCAGCTTCGTCCCAGTAAAACGAGTCGAACGCCTTCGACTGCGTCCCGACGAGCACGACAGGAGCGTGCAGCCTCGCTAGTTCGTCTCGCAGCTTTGCATCGACCGGAAGCGAGGTCAGCATCAGTGCGTCAACGGCACCGCGGTCCAGAAACCGCTCCAGCGTCTGGTAGGGCGCGCCCGAGCCGAGGTTACACATCAGCAGGTCGATGTCGTGGTCTCGCAACTCGTCCTTGACGCCTTTGAGAAGCTCGACGTAAAAGAGCGAGGTGAAGGACGGCATCGCCACGGCAAGCGAGTCTGTCTGCTGCTGGGCAAGCGTCCGGGCTGTACGCTGCGGACGGAACTGAAGCTTGTCGATAGCAGCCTGGACGCGCTCGCGGGTCGCGTCGGCTACCTCGCTGGAGCCGTTGAGTACGCGGGAAACCGTTGAGATGGCTACACCGGCTTCGGCCGCGACTTCGTAGATGGTCCGTTTCGTAGACGACATGGCGTGATGAGATATAGCTGTTATTGTATGAAGTTACTTTTTGATTTTATGTAGGCTATCTGTTACCAGGCGTTTGGCATACTGTAGCGCTTCTTGCTGGACCTGCCGACCCGCAAGCCCCTGAAGCGCTGCGAGGGAAAACAGGCTGGAAGTGCCGTCTTGGTTTACGCCACGGGCGTGCGGTGCCTCAAAGAGCGCGAACTCTTCGCCGTCAAAGTACAAGTCGGTGTTGAACACAGTGTCATCCGGCGCGTCTCCGTTTGCTTCGAAGTGACGAGCCGGTAGGGTGCCGCACTTGATTACCACGGCACGCGCCCCTCGGTGAGCCAGGCGCTGAGCCGCAACCTGGGCATCGTCGAGGGAGTTGATCTCACCCTCGCTGAGCAACTCGGCATCGGCATGGCCTACAACAACGAGGTCTGAGACGGCGAGATGGTCCATGAGCACACCGATACCCCGACGCGTGAGCACCGTCTCACCACTCGGCCCGCTGAGCTGGATGTCGAGCACGACCGGCCCGTCGAAGCTATCTGCAAACCGAAAGACGGCCTCAGCTGCCGGATGGGACGACAGCACTCCGATCTTGACGCCGGCGGGTTGGACCGTCTGCATGACATGCTCTAGCTGAGCCCGAATCGTGTCCTCCGGCACGTCGGTCGCATCGGTCACTACGTTGTGACCGGCCATAACCAGCGACGTGCAGACAGGATAGCCACATCCTCCCAGCGCGCGCGCCGCGGCGAGGTCGGCCGCCAGACCACGCTCGACGCTTGGATAGAGCGCACCGACGACAACCGGGTGGAAACGGGGCGAACCGGGCTCGTTGGGGTTCGGCATAGGCGGGTAGCGCGTTGGGTTGACTTATACCTGTGATAACCCTTATTATCAAGGGTACCAGATAGCGTTCAAGCGAGACCCCAGTACCGATGGACACCTCCGATCACGCAAGGCTGCCAGCGACCGTTACGGCCTCAGGCCAGAATATAACCGTCCCGGACGCACAGGCGCTCGACGCTGACCTGCTACCTGTCTACTTGCTGCGCTTCGACCGTGAACAGACAAGGCGGGCCTACAGAAGTGACCTCCTGCGGCTTTTCAGATCAGAGTTTGTCACGCTCCGTATGGCGCAGCAGTTGAATTTTGTTCATCTCAACGCCTATGTCCGGGAGCTCCAGTCTTCTGGACTCCAGTCGAGCACGGTACGCAGGAAAATATCCGCTATTAGGGGGTTCTACAGCTGGCTCATAGCGCTCGATCTGGTCAAGACCAATCCTGCAGACCGAAGTGTGATTAGACGGGTAGACCGAAACTCAAAAAGCAATCTTCCAATAACAGTTTTAACGAAGCAGCAGGCACGGCTCCTTGTCGAGGCTACCAATCTGAACGGCGGAGCTGCCGTGCGGGACTGGACCCTCGTGAACGTCTTGCTGCACTGCACACTGCGCCGCTCCGAGGCCGCCGCGATGGACGTGTCGCACGTTCGAAGCTCCGGGCCTTACTGGATCCTCGACCTTCCTCGCACGAAAGGCGGCGCGAACGAGTACGTCAAGGTACCGGCCTTCCTCGTCGAGTCGATTGAAACTATGAAGCAATACTACGGTATCGAGGGAGGCGCACTCTGGCGCTCGCTGAGCCGCAATTCGAGCCGTGGAAACAGAATGTCCCCCTCTGCTATCTACGAGGTAGTGAGGCGGACTGCGCGCCGCGCTGGCCTCGACGCGAAGATCGGAGCCCACACACTGCGTCATACCGGATGCACACTCGCCATCGAGTCGGGTGCGTCTCTGCAGCAGGTGCAGACCCACGCAAGGCACAAGCGTCTCGAGACGACGATGACCTACGTGCACCAGCGTGACAAGCTCAAGGACAGCGCTGCTGACTACATCAAGATTTAATCATCTTGCAATAACAGACTTAAATCTCATGCACTATGATTTTGACGTTGCTGTCGTCGGAGCCGGCCACAACGCGCTCGTGTCGGCGGCCTATCTCGCCAAGGCAGGATACCGCGTCGGTGTCTTTGAACGTCGTGACATTGTAGGGGGTGCTGTATCTACCAAAGAGATTATACCCGGATATCAGTTCGACCTCGGTGGTAGCGCGCACATACTCATTCGCTTGACCCCTATTATTGACGAACTAGACCTGTACGAACATGGCCTAGATTACATAGAGTTAGATCCGCTCTTTTACTCTTCCTCTGGCGACGGAGACAGTCTTTTTTTCTACCGAAGTGCAGACCGGACGGCTGATCACATCGAGTCTCAGTTCCCGGGCGAAGGCGAGGCCTACCGGCGTTTCATCCAGGAGTGGCACCCGTTCTCCAAAACGATCAAGGACATCTTCCTCTCGACGCCGGGGCCGTTCGAGCTCGGGAGGAAGATGGTGTTCGGTCCCTCAGCCCAGATGGACTGGCAGCGGGCGCTGGGGCTCATCATGAAGCCCTACGGCGAGGTAGTCGACGAGTATTTCAACGAGGAGAAGGTGAAGACGCCGCTCGTGTGGATGGCGGCGCAGTCTGGACCGCCACCCACAGAGCCCATCACCGCGCCCTTTCTGCTCTGGCATCCGCTCTACCACGAAGGCGGCGCGGCCCGTCCCCGAGGCGGGTCCGGCATGCTAACACAGGCGCTGCGCATGTGCATTGAAGCGCACGGCGGGGCCGTGTTTACCTCGGCACCTGTCGGAGATATACTCGTCGAAAAAGACAGAGCTACCGGCGTGCGTGTAGGTAGCGACGTGTACACCGCCAGGTGCGTCCTCTCCGGTACCCACATACTAGAAACAGTCGAACGTCTTCTGCCAGCCCGCTACCGCACGTCTTCCACAGCGGCGCCTCGCGTGGGAAACGGGTTCGGGGCCATTTTGCGACTGGCGCTCTCGGAGCCGGTGCAGTACGCGGCGCATCCCGGTGACGAAGCACGCATTGGGCTCCAGCTCCTCTGCCGGGACCGGCAGCAGGTTACGAGTGCCTACGGCGACTACCTGCGTGGTGAGCCCGCCCACGACCCGCCGATCGTAGCCATGACGTTCAGCGCGGTCGACGATTCGCTTGCCCCGCCTGGTGGCGAGGTGCTTTGGCTCTGGGCACAGTACTACCCGTATGAACTCGCAAACGGCCAGTCCTGGGACGACATCGAGGACGCTGTAGCCGACCGCATCCTGGACACCTTCGAGCAGTACGCTCCCGAGACCCGCGGTAAGGTAGTGGGCCAACTTTTCCAGCATCCTCTCTGGCTGGAGCGCGAGTTAGGTCTCTTCAGGGGCAACGTGATGCACCTGGAGATGAGCCTTGACCAGATGTTCATGATGCGGCCCTTCCCCACCATGAGCGGCTATCGCAGCCACGTCGACGGGCTGTACCTCACCGGAGCGAGCACGCACCCCGGCGGCGGTATCATGGGAGCTTCGGGGCGCAACGCAGCGCGCGTCATCATGAAGGACCTCGAGAAAAAAATCTATTGACCTACCTCGCGTTCCACGCCGCGTTCATCCTCCCACCCATCTCGGCACTGATCGTGCTCCAGCGGAAACCGATGGGAGGCATCGGTGCGAAGCGTGCGTGGGGCTGGATCGCGCTGGTTGCGCTGATCGCCTTCATCTACACGACAGCGTGGGACAACTACCTCGTGTACCGAGGCGTGTGGTACTACGGTGAAGACCGGGTGCTGGCAACGATTGGGTACGTGCCCATTGAGGAGTATATGTTCTTTCTGTTACAGCCTGTACTGACTGGATTATGGCTCATGATTGTGCATGCTCAGATCTCGGATTCCCATGCCGAGAGTTCCAGTAGCATTCGCCCTCTACTGGTTGCATTCTGGTCCGCCGTGAGCCTTGCAGGCGTGGCTATGCTGTTCGGTACTCGCACGTTATACATGGGTCTTATCCTGGCGTGGGCTGGCCCGGTCCTCGCCGGTATGGCCTGGTTGTCGGCACCCGTCTTCTGGCGACACCGCCGCGCGTGGATCGTCGGCATTGCAGTGCCTACCGTGTACCTGTGGATCGCCGACCGCTTCGCCATCAGCAATGGCATCTGGGACATCTCGAACACGTACAGTTTGGACTTCGACCCGCTGGGCCTGCCCATTGAGGAAGCAGTCTTCTTCCTCGTCACCAACATCTTGGTGGTGCAGGGCTTGCTGATGTTCATCGCCTCCCAACCAGGAGACTTACCCTCCAGGTTTCCCAAAAAGCTGCTTGCAATAACGGATCAAACGTGACAGCGCTTTCACCCGACGAAACCCGGCGCTACGCGCGGCACCTGACGCTGCCCACGGTCGGTCTCGCCGGACAAGAACGACTCAAGCAGGCCTCCGTGCTCCTCATCGGCGCGGGCGGGCTCGGGTCGCCGCTCGCCCTCTACCTTGTCGCCGCAGGTGTCGGTCGGATCGGGATCGTAGAGTTCGACCGCGTAGACGAGACGAACCTTCAGCGTCAGGTGCTCTACGGGAGCCGCGACGCCGACCGTCCCAAGCTCGAAGCGGCGATGGAACGACTGCGCGATCTGAACCCGCACGTCGACCTCGTTCCTCATCCGGTGCGGCTGACGAGCGACAACGCGCTCGACCTCATCGGCGGCTACGATGTGGTGGCCGACGGGAGTGATAACTTCGCCACGCGCTACCTCGTCAGCGACGCGTGCGTGCTCACCGGCACGCCGAACGTCTACGGCTCCGTCTTCCGCTTCGAAGGGCAGGTCACGGTATTTTGCACCGATGACGGGCCCTGCTACCGGTGTCTCTACGACCGCCCTCCCCCACCGGACCTCGTCCCGGACTGCGCAGAAGGCGGGGTGCTCGGCGTGCTGCCCGGCCTCATCGGGACGATCCAGGCGACGGAGGTGCTGAAGCTGATCCTCGGCATCGGCGAACCGCTCATCGGTCGCCTGCTGCTCGTCGACGCCTTGACCATGCAGTTTCGCTCCCTCGCTATCCCCAAGGACCCGGACTGCCCTGCCTGCGGTACCCACCCCACGATCACCCATCTCATCGACTACGAGGCGTTCTGCGCCTCCTCAGCCACTTCGCCCATGAGCACCTCCCCCGCTGTCCCCGAAGTCACGGTCCGAGACCTGAAAGACCAGATCGACCGGGGCGAGCGCCCGTTCATCCTCGACGTGCGCCGTCCCGACGAGTTCGCCATTGCCAACCTTGACGGGACGCTGATCCCGCTCGACGAGCTACCGAACCGGCTGGAGGAGATTGAGGAACACCGGGAAGAGAGCTTTGTAGTCCATTGCCGCTCCGGGGGACGCTCGGCGAAGGCGGTGCAGATGCTCCGCGAGGCAGGGTTCGAGGGCGCGGTCAACCTCAAGGGCGGCGTGCTCGCGTGGAGCGACGAGATCGACCCCTCGATGCCGAAGTACTGACCGTGGCGGGCGGTTCGGCCAGACCGATTCTCGCGCTCATCGGTCCGACAGCCGTAGGCAAGACAGCGCTCAGTCTCACCCTGGCCGAGCGGCTTGGCGGCGAGATCGTCTCGGCGGACAGTCGGCAGGTCTACCGGAGTCTCACGATTGGCACGGCGAAGCCTTCGCCCGAAGAGCTCGCCCGCGTCCCGCACCACTTCATCGACGAACTGGACCTGGACGAGCCGTTTTCGGCGGGGCGATTCGCCGAGGCTGCGAGCGCTCGCATCAGAGATATCCTTCGCCGCGGCCGGGTCCCGGTTGTCGTTGGCGGCTCGACACTCTACCTCGAAGCTCTCATGCACGGGCTGGCCGACATTCCCGAGACGACGCCCGCCACGCGCGATGTCCTGATGGCACGGCTGCGCGACGAGGGCGGCGACGTGCTCTACCGCGAACTGGAGCGTCTCGACCCGACGAGCGCCGCGACGATGGACGCGACCAAGACGCAGCGCGTCGTCCGTGCGCTCGAAGTGCTGCGCGACACCGGTCGCCCGCTGTCGTACTACCACGCCCACCGAACGCCGCCCCCGTTCGCGTTTGGGCCGGTCGTCCTTACGCGGCCACGCGCCGAGTTGTACGAGCGCATCAACCGGCGCGTAGATCAGATGCTGGAGGCGGGGCTGCTAGACGAGAACCGTCGCCTGCTGGATGCCGGTGTCTCGCCGGGCCTCAACCCGCTTCGGACGATCGGCTACCGCGAGCCGCTGGCCTACCTCCGAGGCGAGGTCGGGTACGACGAGATGGTCCGACGCCTGAAGCAGAACACGCGGCGCTATGCCAAGCGCCAGCTCACCTGGTTCCGCCGTCGCGCCACCTACCGCTGGCTCGACCTCAGCGGTACAAAAGGCTCCGGGGTCGCAGAAGACCTGGCGCGTTCCGTCGGTCGTGCCTAACTCGCTGACGAAACGCAACGCTGGCCGCACGGAGCCTACTCTGTGGCTGTCGCAGGCCCGTGGCAGTCCCGTATCTTCCGGCGACCCCGTTCAGAGAGTTCGATGAACCCAGAGGCACCGTGAGTAAGCAGAAGTCTTTATTCCCCCGGCCAGCGTACGAAACCGATCTCGGTCGCATCTTCCAGGCTGACTCTCTCGCGGTGCTTCCGTCGCTGTCGGAAGGCGAAGTCAACCTGATAATGACCTCGCCGCCCTTCGGCCTCGTTAGGAAGAAGGACTACGGCAACGCCGACGCGGAAGACTATCTAGACTGGTTCAAGCCGTTTGCCGAGCAGTTCCACCGGGTGCTGGCCGACGATGGCTCGCTCGTCATCGACATCGGTGGTGCTTGGATACCGCGCCAGCCTACGCGCTCGCTCTATCACTTCGAGCTGCTCATCATGCTGTGCAAGCAGTTCGGCTTCCACCTCGCCCAAGAGTTCTACTGGTGGAACCCCTCGAAGCTGCCGACGCCCGCCGAGTGGGTCAACATTCGCCGCATCCGAGTCAAGGACGCCGTCAATTGCGTCTGGTGGTTGTCTAAAACGCCGTGGCCTAAAGCAAGCAACCGTCGGGTTCTGACGCCTTACAGCAAGTCGATGAAGGGACTGCTGAAGAACGGCTACAAAGCAAAACTCCGCCCGAGTGGACACGACATTAGCGACAAGTTTTCCCGCAACAACGGGGCAGCCATTCCCCCAAATCTGATTGCCGTCGCTAATACGGAAAGCAACTCCTCCTACCTCCGTTCGTGCGAAGAGCACGGAATTAGCCCACACCCAGCCCGCTTCCCTGCCGACGTGCCCGAGCTCTTCGTTCGGATGCTGACAGACACAGGCGATCTAGTCCTTGATCCGTTTGCTGGTTCGTGCGTGACGGGGGAGGTGTGTGAGCGGCTTAGCCGTAGATGGGTCTGCGTGGACGAGGTGGCAGAGTACGTGGACGGTGCGAAACTACGATTTGAGGGTGGAGTCGAGAGCAGAGCAGGCCGAACGGTTCCGTCATACAGCATCTCGCATCCGGCTGCACTCTGGAATGGAGTCGAAGGTGAGGCACCGCTTCCCCAAGACGGAGGCAGAAAGCGCCCCAAGAAAACTGACAAGCGAAAGTAGAGTCGATCTATGCCAGCCGCCTCCCCTACCCAGCTTGTAGATGCGGTGCTTGACGCCGTCCAGCAATCGGGCGGATCAGGCGTCTATCTTTCGGATAGCGTCCGAGCGCATCCGCGGAAGTTCGGCGTCCAGTACCTCGACCAGAGTTTCACGTTGTGGGTTTACATCTGGACGCTCACCCACGGCGGGCGCGCGAGCCTACCCGGTGAGTATCGCATCCAAATGACGACGGTGAACTCGCCTTTGGCGCTCAATCTAAGCGGGTACACAGTCCTCGTGGGATACGAACCCAGCCTCGGAATCTTCGGCGGCTTCGACATAGCGCAGCACCAAACGTTCACGCCCGGCTCGTCATCGGTTCAGATCGACCTCAGCGCTTTGCAGGCTGCTCTGCAGAACGGGTTGGATTTCACAACGAAGGACAATCAGGAAGTTGCGATAGGCATTCGCCCCGACCAGTTCTTGGAATACGTCCTGAACGCGCTACTCCTCCACACCGGGAGCGCCGAAGTGCTGCCTCTAGTCCAACGCGCAGCGGCATCGGAGGACGTTGAAGCGGAAGCCAACACGCTGCCACCTGAGAGGAAGCGCGTGGTAACGGAAGTAAGCCGTCTCAGTCGCGCTGCAAACTTCCGTCGCAAAGTATTGGACGCCTACGGCCACCGTTGTGCTGTCACGCGAGCACAGCTCCGGTTAGTAGACGCGGCGCATATTCTCCCGGTGGCCGTAGAGGGTTCGACAGACGTGACCACAAACGGTATCACTCTGTCGCCTACAATGCACCGAGCCTTCGATCATGGGCTGATTTTTCTGGACCCCGACCGTTTCGTTCGTCTGAACAACGAGAAAGCCGACCGACTACGAACGCTCGGTCTTTCTGACGGCCTTGCAGACCTGACAGCATCGCTTGATTCGCGCATACACCTCCCTGCGGATCAGGATCTTTGGCCTTCCATCACAATCATCGAACGGGCAAATACCTACCGTCGCATTCCTGGTTACAGTTAGGGGAATGCACCGTCGCAACAGACGTCCCAACCGCCGCTGCAGGTTAACACAAGGCGCGGGCGTTCTCGGCTAGCCCTCGGCGTATCCCGCGCTTCGTACTACCCGCCAGCCCTCAGCCCGGGGCGGTTGAGACGCAACCTGTTCATCCGTTAAGCCGCAGCGCTTCGCGGCGCGGCGCGTCGGCGCGGCTGTTCATCGACCAGTACGGTAGCATCTCGCGCGCCTTCCGGGTGGCGGTCGTCGTGAGCGTCTGACTGCCGGCACGGTCCGTCTCGGTCCAGGTCTCGACCGTGTGCGGGAACGCCGCGCTGAAGGTGATAGCAAGCGTCCGGCCGAGGTCGGGGTAGGTCAGTATGTAGGTCCGCGTCCCGCCGTCGCCGTCGGCGAGTGTGGCCGTTGCCGACTCGGGGGCGAGGTCGCGGTGGCTGAAGCGCTGGTGGACGGTGCCGGGGACGAGCGTCAGGTCGCCGGTCGGGAGCGCGTCGGGGCCCAGGCGAAGCTGGGTCCAGAGGTCGTCTTCGAGGAGCACGTCGGAGAGCATCCGGTCCTGGTCGCCCTCGCCCTCGAAGTAGGAGTAGAACTGGAGGTGGATCCCCGCGTCGCGGCGGTTGAGTTGGGTAAACGTCTGGCCGCACCACTCCTGCGACGAGGTCGTGACCTTGAGCGCCGGACCGCCCTCGACGGGCGCGAAGACCGAGGTCATCATCGAGTACGGGTAGAGGCCGGTGTTGAAGGTCCGCGTCGCGTTCAGCTTGAGGACGGTCGCCGCGCCGTCGGCGTTCGGGTCGTCCGCTTTGACCTGCTCGTCTTCGAGGAACGGCTCGGTGACGTAGATCAGCACGGCCTCGCCGGGGTGAAGCTCGCCGTAGCGGGCCTGCTCCAGGTCGTAGCTCGTGATCTCGGCGAGGCCCTGGTACCAGTAGTCGCCGAACTCGTCGGGCGGGGTGACGGCGGCTGGTGCGGCGGCGGCGAGGACGGGCACGCCGTCAGGCGGCTCCGGCGACGAGCACGCGGCGAGGGAGAGTGCGAGGGCGAAGAGCGAGAGGCGAGGCAGCATGGCGGTATCGGGTGGATTCGGTGGAGCATACCCCGCTCTCCTGCCGCTGATCCTCACAGGCGAGACACAACTATGTTTGCCTAAAATGCAATAACAGACGTAGTGGGACAGAAAGCAGATAACACCAGTTCTTCAGGATAGTGTCTTACCTAGATGAGGTCGTCCCCGCCCGTTCGACTGCGCTCAGGACAGGCTCCGGCGGGGACCCATGCACCCCCTGCGTGAAGCGCCGCCTGATGGATGCCTGCGCGGGCATGACATGAGAGTGAGGAAATAATCCTCATTAGCAGCCTACCCTGATGGGCCAGCAGGCGAAAAGCTCGCGTAGGTCTGTTCGGCGAGCGCGTGCCACCGGTCGGCGTCCTGCTGGAAGCGGCGGTAGTGCTCGTACACGTCGCGGTAGTCCGCGTCGCCGGCAGCCGCCTCGGCGAAGAGGTCTTGCGAGGCCGCGTAGGCCGCCTGCATCACGTCGTCCGGGAACGGCTGCAGCTCGACGCCCGCGTCGAGGAGACGCTGGAGCGCGGGCGGGTTCTGGGCGTCGTACTCGGCGAGCATCCGCTCGTTGACCTCGTGCGCCGCCGCTTCGAGCGCCGCCTGGTAGGGTGCGGGCAGGCGGTCCCACTCGGCCTGGTTGACATAGAACGAGAGCATCGCGCTCGGCTCCCACCAGCCGGGGTAGTAGTAGCGCTGGGCGACTTTGTAGAAGCCGAGCTTCTCGTCGTCGTACGGCCCGATCCACTCCGTCGCGTCGATCGTGCTCCGTTCGAGGGCCTGGTAGATCTCGCCGCCGGGGAGCGTGAGCGCCGTCACCCCGAGGCGGTCCATGACGCGCGCGCCGAGGCCGGGAATCCGCATCTTGAGCCCGCGCAGGTCAGCGAGCGACCCGACCTCGCGCCGCCACCACCCGCCCATCTGCGTGCCCGTGTTGCCACCGGGGAGGTTGACGACCCCAAAGTCGGCCAGGAGCGCCCGCGTCTTGTCGAGGCCGCCGCCGTAGAGCAGCCACGCGTTGTGCTGCCGCGCTGTGAGTCCGAACGGCACGCCGGTCTCGAAGGCGAGCGCCGGGTTCTTGCCGACGTAGTAGTACCCCGCCGTGTGCCCCATCGCGACGGTCCGGTTCTGGACCGCGTCGAGGACGTTCAGGCCGGGGACGATCTCGCCCGCTGGGTAGGCCCGGATCTCGAACCGGCCGTCCGTGAGGGCGGCGACGCGCTCGGCGAGGGTTTCGGCGGCGCGGTAGATGATGTCCGACGAGCGCGGGAAGCTGGAGGCGAGCCGCCACCGGACGCGCCGCCCGGCTACGGCTGGTGCTCCGCCTTCGGCCTCGCCCCCGTCGCTCGCGCAGCCCACGAGCCCGGCTGCTGCCGTGCCGAGCGCCGCCCGCTGAATAAATCGCCGTCGTTCCATGCTGATCCGGTTTGGTCTGTCAGGAGGATACGCCCGGCGTCCCCAAAGCCGCAGGTGGAGTCAGCGCTCGCCCTTCACGCCTCTCCTATGCGCTCAGCCGTTCCGCGACCGCCGAGGGCATCGACGAACGCAGCCTGGAGCGCCTCGGCTTCGGAGCGGCGGACGTGGACGACGAGTTCGGTCTCGTCCGAGTAGTGCTGCTCGGTGATCTCGGCGTCGAAGCGGCTGACGGTGTGCATCGCAGGTGCCGTGTCGTCGTAGGCGAACCGGAGCCGGACCGGGACGCGGACGACGTGCTCCACGATGCGCGCTGCGCCAAGCGCCTCGGATGCTGCCTCGCCGTAGGCGCGGACGAGGCCGCCGGTGCCAAGTTTCGTCCCGCCGTAGTACCGAGTCACGACGACGACCGTGTTGGTGAGGTCGCGGGCGTCGATCTGCCGGAGGATCGGGGCCCCGGCGCTGCCGCTCGGCTCGCCGTCGTCGCTGTAGCGGAAGGCGTCGCCTCCGGTCCCGATGCGCCACGCCCAGCACCAGTGGGTGGCCGCGTGCTCGCGCTTTCGGACGGCCGCGAGGTGCGCCTCAGCTTCGGCTTCGGTCGCCGCCGGGAACGCATCGCCGATAAACCGGGAGCCCTTCGTCTTCGGCGGCTCGGCGCGGGCGGAACGTGCGACCGTGCGGTAGGTATCGGACATTGGAGCGACGAGCTATGAGCTACGGGTGGCGCATGTATGCCGCGGGCAACCGTTCGACGCTCGTCGTTCCCGGTTCGTCGCCCGGCTCATCCTTCGATCTCCGTCACGAGCTGGATCTCGCGGAGGATGCCCTGCACGCGGAAGCAGTCCTCGAACTCGCCCTCAAAGACGCGGTCCTTGCCTTCGGTGTGGACGGTCCACGCGTGGCGCTCGGCCTGCTCCGCAGAGCACCCCGTCGCCTTGATAACCTGCCGGATGACCTCGTCGAAGGTGTGGATCTCGTCGTTGTAGAGGATCACCCGCCACGGCGACGCGATGCGCTCCTCGGTCTCGTCCTCGGCCGCCACGTCCACGTCGGGCGCGGCCGGACGGGCAGGCGGTGCGGCGGGACCGAGGCGAGGCCACACCCTCATCACGCCGAGGCGGCCTCGACCTCGCTGACCTCGACCGCGAAGTCCTCCATCACCGGATTGGCGAGGAGCTTCTCGGCCGCCTCGCGGGCGATGCGCTCGGCCTCGCCCCGGTCCTCGGCGTCGATGTGAAGCTCGACGAGTTTGCCGGTGCGCACGCCTTCGATCCCGGCATAGCCGAGGCTGTGCAAGGCCTGGCGGACGGCCTTGCCCTGCGGGTCCAGGATCGACGGACGGAGCGTGATGCGAACGGTGGCTTTGAACACGGCAGTCAGCGGTCAGGAGAAGCGTCGTCGGGCTCGGAAGCGGCGCTGATCGCCCAGCGAATCGCGCCGCCGATCCCGAGGGCAAGATACACGACGGCCGAGATGAGAAGGCCGACCTCGCCGGCACGGAATACGACCTCGCCGACGAGCGTCAGCACCAGGCCGACGCCAAACGCCAAGAACCGGTACGGGTATGCCCGAAGGTTGGACCGGTTGGGCTGGGGCAGCGCCGGGAAGCGGACGGGCGAGACCATGAGCGCCGAGAGCGCGAGCACGAGCGTGATGAGGACCGAGATCTGCCGGCGCTCCAGCACGTCGAACCACGACGAGTCGGCGAAGGTGAGGATGAACACGACGACCGTCCCGGCCTGCGCCGGGATCGGGAGCCCGGTGAAGTAGCCCTGCTTCTCCTCGGGGTCGGCGAGGGTGTTGAACCGGGCGAGGCGGACGGCTCCGAAGAGCGCCGGCAGGCTCGCCAGAATGGCCCCCCACAGCGGCCCGAGCTGGTCGAGGCCGAACTCGTAGAGCAGGAACGACGGGGCCACGCCGAACGAGACCACGTCGCTGAGCGAGTCGAGCTCGAGGCCGAAGTCCGAGGAGACGCGCGCGAGGCGGGCCATGAGCCCGTCGAGCAGGTCGAAGAACGCGGCGAGGACGACGAGCCACGCCGCCGCTTCCAGGTTGCCGGCCGAGGTCTGGATGAGCGAGAAGAACCCGCTGAGCAGGTTCATCAGCGTGAAGAAGCTCGGCACGGCTACCGGCGGGACACCCCGGATCACGCGCCGCCGCTGGCGCAGCATCGGGCCGGGCGTGCGCGTCTGAGGCGGCGGCTGCGGAGCGGGGGCTTCGTCCATGCCGAAAGATACGCGCCCGGGCGGGGCGGGCGCGGCGCGGGCGGGGCGCGCGTGCCCACAAAAAAGCGGGTCGGCACCCGAGGCACCGACCCGCTAAAAGTAGTTCCTGACGCGACAGCCCTTCTTTCGTCAGCCCGAAGGCTTCCTCCGGCGCGCGGCCGGAAACCGACCTGCGCCGGAACGGACTGGCCTGGGGTTCTGGTCGTCAGACCTCCACCCAAGCCGGCACCGTACAAAGAACAGGCTGGCTCTTGCACGGGCCACCTGTTTAGTGGGATGCAGAGCATCCCGGCAAACGTGGTCCGCGTGCTGCGGCGCACAACGCAGTACGATAGAATCGCATCGTGATGTTGCCGTACGCGTGCACTGTACTGAGGCACAGTGCGCATGCGGCAGCCGCCCAGACACATTTTCTCCGGGATGGCTGCGCGCGGCCCGCGCTGTGACCGGAGTCACACACGACCGGAGTCGCGTTGCGGACCTGCTGCGCGGGCGAGGCCTCTGCCACCGTTCCTTTTTGCCCGGCCGGACCGGTCTACTCGGGAGCGTTGGGCTTACCTGGTGCTCTGCGTCTGCCTGCTTACCCCGAGGGGTAGCCTCGCCGCGAAGGCGGGACACGCTGGGCGTCGTGCAGAGACCGCGTCCTCGCCGGAACCATACCGGCGACCTCATGCAGCCTGGAGAACTTCAGTCGCGTCAAGGAACGTCACTGCCCGGAGCGAACTCCGAAGGCAGCCGCCGCGCCCGAAGCGAGCTTCGCAGGGGCGGCGCGTGCCCGAAGGCACTGAGCCCAATTAAACGCGCAGGAGTCGCGAAGTCAAGCGCCGACGAGGTCTAGTTATGCACAACTTATCGGTAGGATTATCCACACTCCTCAGTGTCTGCGTGCCCGGCGGCGTGAGGCCGAAAAGCCCAACCGCGAGGGTCGGGCTTCCCAGTGGCGCGACTGCGGGGTGTCGCCGTGCAGACACTCCGTCTCAGGCGGCATGAGGTGCTGCAAAAATAGTAAGCGGTGGGCTGAAATCCAAGCCCTACTTATCCACAATAACAGTTGACGTGCGTACACGTTGCGCTGCGGCTTCCACGCCTCGCATTGTTTACAATGCAATAACAGAATACTACGTCGTGGCACACCGTCTCTGCTTCGGCAGCGCCCGGCGCGTTAGATTCCACCCCGGCCCCTCTCCCCCTCACCCATTTCCGCATGGCACGCAGGCAGAAACTCGGCGCCGCCGACGTGGCCTGGCTCCGCATGGAGTCTCCCGTCAACCCGATGACGATCGTCGGCATCATTGGCTTCGAGGAGCCGATGAAGCTGGAGGACCTGAAGCGACTCGTCGAGGAGCGGCTGCTGATCTTCGAGCGCTTCCGGCAGCGGGTAGTCTACAAAGGTCCGACCGCGATGTGGGAGACCGATCCCCACTTCGACATCGACGCCCACGTCCACCGGGCGGGCCTCGCCGAGCCGAACAGCAAGACCTCGCTCGAAGAGCTGGTGAGCGAGCTGATGAGCACCCCACTCGACTTCTCGAAATCGCCGTGGCAGTTCCACCTCGTCGAGTCGTTCGACGGGGGAAGCGCCCTCATCGGCCGGCTGCACCACTCCATCGGCGACGGCATCGCGCTGATCCACGTACTCCTCGCGATGGCGGACGAGATGTTCGACCCGGCGCGGGCGACGCCGGCCTACGGGCGAGACCGCACCGGGGAGAGCCTGACGGGCCGCCTCTTCCGCCGGGCCGGGACTGCCATCGACGGGCTCGGCAGGGCTGCGGCGGGTGCCATCACGACCGGACTCGGCGCGGTGCAGCGTCCGGGCAAAGCGCTGGAGTGGGCGCGGCAAGGCATGAGCATGGGAGCGGCGGCGAGCAAGATCGCGCTCATGTCGTCGGACTCGGACACGCGCTTCAAGGCTCCGGCGACCGTCGTCAAGCGCGTCGCCTGGTCGGTTCCGCTCCCGCTCGGCGCCGTGAAGGCGATTGCGCACGGCGCGGGCGGCAAGCTGAACGATGTGCTGATGGCGGCCGTCACGGGTGCGCTCCGGCGCTACCTCGCCGGGCACGGCGAGCCGACGGCAGGGGTCGAGATCCGCTCGGCAATCCCGGTCAACCTTCGCCCCTACGAGCGGGCGTTCGACCTCGGCAACGTCTTCGGACTCGTCTTCCTCTCGCTCCCGGTCGGCATCGCAGGGGCCCGGGAGCGCCTGATGGAGATCAAGCGGCAGATGGACATCATCAAAAGCTCCGCCGAGCCCGCCGTCGCCTATGGCATCCTGCAGACGATCGGGGCCGGCCCGGCGCTGCTGCACGAACAGGTAGTCGAGGTCCTCTCGTCGAAAGTCTCAGCTGTCGTGACGAACGTGCCGGGGCCGCGCGAGTGCCTGCACTTCTACGGCAACGAGATCCGCCGAATCATGTTCTGGGTCCCGCGCGCGGGCGACATCGGCCTCGGCGTGAGCGTGATGAGCTACGCCGGCACCGTCATGCTCGGCATCGCCACCGACGCCAAGATGGCCCCCGACCCCGAGGCCCTCGTCGCGGCCTTCCACAACGAAATCGACGCGCTGACCGCAGAGTTTGGGACGTGAGGAGATGCTCTCGGCGTGGAGAGCGGGGAGGGTCGGGAGGGATGTATGGCGTGGGGAGAATGGGTGGAGTGGGAGGACAGGCGCTGGTGCTAAGCGTGCTAGCCGTCCTCGCCGTAGCTGAACGTGTCCTGGATCGTCCCGTCCTGGCGGTGGAGAACGAGGCGACCCGTCTGGCCCGACTTGGCGCGCTCGCGCCCGGCCTTGACGGCCTCAGCCTTCGTCCCGTGCACGCTCGTGGCGCGGCTGCTCCCCTCCTTCTCGACGGCCCACCCCTCGTCGTGCGGGGCAACGTGGTAGACCGGCACGCTGGGGGCGCTTCGCTTCGAAGACGCACTCTCCGGCGAGGTCTTCTTATCGGCCTTCGACGCGGACGGCTGCTTCGGCTCGGCCGCGGCGCGCTGCTGGGTGAGCGCGTCCACCTTGCCGGAGAGCGCCGCGACGCGCCCGATGAGGTCCTGCACCTCGTCGTGGGTCGGGACATTGAGGCGGTGCAGAACGCCTTCGATGGAGTCCTCGACCACGCGCTGGATCTGGGTCTCGGCGGCGCTCGTCCACTCGATGGGCTTCTTGCTCAGGCTCCCCGCCGCCACCTTCGCGCCCTGGGCGGCGTCGCTGGCGGTCTTCGACGCCGCGGTCAGCTTCTTCCGGCTCTCCTGCTCCCAGTACTCGCCCTTCTGCACGAGCGACTGAAACATCTCGGCCCCCATCTCCTCGACGGTCGAGAGCGCGCCGATGCCCGCCATCCAGACCTCTCGGGCGGTGTCGGCGACGCCCGCCGGGAAGTCGAGCAGGTCAGGAAGGCTGGGCAGGCTCGGCAGCACACCGAGCAGACCGTCGGACTTCTTCGGGGCGGCCTTCTTGGCAGTCGTTTTCCTGGTGCCCGCCTTCGGGCTGGACGCGTCGGCGGCCCCGGCCGCTTTGCTCTTTTTCTTCTTGGTGACGATGGTGACTTTCTTCTTGGCCATGGGAGGTGCGGTTGGATGAGGAGAGGAATGGAGATAGCCGTCGGCGTTGGACCCGCCGAGGTGTGAAACGTGAGCCGCGAGAGCGCTTCGAGCCGTCAGTGGCGGCACCCTCACGCATCACGCTTCACGGGTCAGTACGTCTTCTCGACGCCCGAGGCGACGTCGCCCATGCCGTTCAGGACGCCCATGTTGGCCATGATCTTCAGCTTCGGACCTTCGATCTGGTAGTCGGGCGAGGTGAGCGCGGCGAGCGGGTTCATCTCGCCCTTGTCGAGCGCGACCCAGACCGGGTACGGCGCCGTGGCGCGGGCGAGCGCGGCGGACTTGTCGAACGGGTCGTCGCGGAAGTCGGGGTCGCCAGCGTCTTCCATCCAGAGCGACACGTCGGTCACCTCGCCGTCCTCAAACGTGTAGGCGGCCTCGACGTCCTCGCCGCTCGGGTGGTCCAGGCAGCGCAGCACGATCGTGTCGGAGAACGAGCCGGCGGCCTTCTGGAAGCCGGCGTCGGTGTTGAGGGCTTCGACGAAGGCTTCGACGAATTCGGGGGTCCAGTACTGAGGAGCGGCCATGAGCGTGAGGACAGTGGAAAGGGATGGCCTAAGAATAGCAGTGCCGGGCGAGGAACGCAACGGTGAGCGGCAGGAAAAGCGCACGGATACTTAACACTGTTCATCGAACTCATGCCGCCTTGCGTCATTTCATGCCGCACACCGACGTAACGGTATCCATTATCCTCCACCCTGCTCCTACTCTCATGACTCGACTTTCTCTTTCGCAGCGCGTCCTCTGGGTCGCCGTAGCCGCGGTTGCTTCGCCCCTCGCGCTCCTTTTCCTCGCCCGCCCCGGCGCGGGTGACAACCCCATCGACCTGAGCGTCGCCAACGACGACCTCTACACCGATCTCTTCGACGGGCAGATGAACTGACGTTCGGTTCCCAACGCCTCAGCCTTATCCCTGCTCTCCCTTCTCTTTCAGTAACGTCGAGAGATTGCTGCGGGTGACTTTCGTACTGGGGTGCTCTGGGCCAAGCACTCTCTCCTGAGCTTCGAGAGCGTGGCGGTAGAGCGATTCCGCCTTGGGGTAATTTCCGAGGTCTTCCTGGAGAAGCCCGAGGTTGCTCACGGACAAGAGGGTAGCGGGATGCTCCAGACCGAGTACACGTTTGCGCCCTTCGAGGGCCTGCCGGTAGAGCGGCTCGGCTCCGACATAGTCACCTTGCAGCCGCAAAAGGAGACCGAGATTGCTAGTTGAAGAAAGGGTGCGAGGATGCTGTAGACCAAGCACGCGCCTCCGCTCGATGAGTGCTCGTCGCAAGAGTGGCTCGGCCTCGGTATAGTCGCCTTGCTCTCGAAGGAGCACCCCAAGGCCATCTACTGAGACAAGAGTGCTAGGATGATCAGGGCCGAGCACGCGCTCACGAGCTTCGAGGGCCCGACGGTAGAGAGACTCTGCCTCGGAAGAGCTACCTTGAACTCGGAGGAGGAAAGCGAGGTTATTGACTGCCACGAGAGTGGCTAGATGATCTGCGCCCAAGACACGCTCACGCCCGCTGAGGGCCCGGCGATAGAAGGGCTCAGCTCTGGCGTAGTCACCTTGTGACCGAAGGAGAATCCCGAGGTGGCTGACCGAGGTGAGCGTGTCGGGGTGTTCTGGCCCAAGTGTCCGTTCGCGCACTTCTAGTGCTCTGCGACAAAGAGGCTCGGCTCCAGCATAGTCGCCTTTCGCTCGGAGGAGAAAACCGAGACCGTTGACTGAAGCAATGGTATCAGGATGTTCGGGTCCCAGCACCCGCTCGCGCACTTCGAGCGCTCGGCGGTAGAGCGGCTCGGCTCCCGCGTAGTCCCCTAGCCGGTTGCGAAGTCGTGCGAGCCGATCAGTCAGGCTGAGACGGATATCCTCTATCTCCGGCTCGGCAGCATCAGGACGGGCGTCGTATTCGTCCAGCAGAGCGGTGAGGGTGGCAGCGCGCTCCCGGCGCTCGGCGAGAGTCATCCCGTCGTATTCTCCCAACCAACCCTGGTCGCGCAGCGTGTCCCACGTCTGCTCTGTCTCAGCCCGGGGTGTGGAGAAGGCGAAGAGGCCGCCGCGCCAGGCCCAGAGGTCGGGAGCGCCCTCCATGAGCGTGCGGAGGGCGAACTCGGGGAGCCAGACCACAATGGGGACGGGGGCGGTCTCTTTGAGCAGTTCGCGCTTGAAGTTGAGCACGGCGAGCGGGGCGTGGCGGCGAGTGCCTATCGGCTCGCCGCCAGAGGGCAGGCTGTGCTCCAGCCCGTAGACGAAGACCGCCCGCCGCACCGCTTCCCCATCGCCGCCTGCCTCGGCGTCCTCCCGCAGCCGCTCGGCGATCCGGTAAGCGAGGTCGGCCACCGGCTCGGTCAGCCGCATCTCTAGGACGCGGATCTCGTCCGCTACCTCCTGCTTGAGGCGCTCGGCGAGGATGTTGCGCCGGCGTGGGACGTTGACGCGGGCGAAGAGGAGCGCGAACCCGTCGGACCACCGGAGCGCCCGCGTGAGCGCTCGGCGTTGCTCCTGGTCTTCCTCGGTAAGCGGAGCCTGGTCAGTCGGCGTCGGGTCGGCCATCGGGATCGGTCTCGTCGTCTACCGCGTCGAGTGCTCGGCGGAACTTGGACATCCGCAGGACGGCGGGGTGCACGTCGGCCCACTGCTCGCCGTTCTTGTACTGGAGCACGAGGAGGTGGTACGGGAGCCGCGCGTACTCGGGGTCGGCGGGGAGCCGCTTCTCGCGGTGGACCTGGACCAGCTTGGGGAGGTCGGCGTCCCGGACGAGGAGGTCGTAGATGTTGGTAAGTCCCTGGATCGCTCGGTCTACGGTGCGGGGCGTGATTTGCTCCTCGCTGTAGTTACAGGCGTCCCGGAGAAGATGCATCAGGTCGCGGATGTGGCCGCCCGAGGCCTGGCAGAGCCGCCGCACGTCGTCCGGGTCTTCGAAGAGGCCGAGGTCCATCCGCCGCGCTACGGCCTCAGTCATTGCGCTGAGGGCTCCCTCGCACGGGTCGCCCTCCTCCTGGCCCGGCTGCCGCTCCCGGACCTTCACCATCGGGAGGATGCGCGGCCGGTCGTAGAGCGGGAGCAGGTTCCGCTCGAAGCAGATCGAGATGGGGACGGTGTAGACGACGTGGCAGCGGGGCGCTTTGAGGTGGTAGGCGTGGTCGATGAAGAGGTCAGTGTGCGTGTTCCCGCGCCCGTCGGCGTGCGTCTTGAGCACGATGCGGTCGAGGCTATCCATGATGAGGACGAGGCCCTCTTTGCCCCGGTCTCTCAGTTGGATCTGGAGGTCGTCGATGATGATGTTGAGGTCGTCCAGGAAAGCGGTGACGCCCTGGTCGATGGTGGTGCGGAGGGTCTGCTTCTTCTCCGCCCCGGCCTTGAGGGTAGACTGCAAGCCGAGGGCGAGCTTGAGCAAGCCGGGAATCCCGCCGCCGAGCTTCGCCTCCGCTTCCACCTCTGTTTCTCCCCCGCGCGTCACGGTGTCTTCGAGCACCCACGCTCCAAGACGACGGTTGAGGCCCTCCACGATCCCGTCCGGCACGTCGAGATCGAGATCGGCGGCTTCGTCTGCCGCCTGCGCTACGGCGAGGACGAGGGCGATGAGCACGTCGGTGTAGCTGACGTCGCTCACGTCGAGGGCAAAGGTCGAGTCGAGGTAGGCGACAAAGAAGCCCTGCTCTTCGAGCCTCGCTTTCAGCCGGAGCAGCTCGGACGACTTTCCGCACCCCCGGTGCCCGGTGAAGAGTTGCTTGACGTGGTCGACGGGGGTTGCCCGGTTAGACCGGCGGATCATCCGCGCGATGAGGTCGCTGACGGACTCGTCTCCGCGCCACACGGCGAAGTCCTCGTAGTAGGCATCGCCCGCCTGGAGCGGCTCGTCGGGCTTGACGGCGATGTAGGCGTCGTCTACGGTCTGGGCGGGCATAGCGGAGGATCGAGATGCAAGCGAGAAAACGAGTGCCGAGGGCGGGACTTGAACCCGCAAGGCCCGTACGGACCGGCAGATTTTAAGTCTGCTGTGTTTACCAATTTCACCACCCCGGCAGGGGCTCCGCAACCTACCCCTGCCCGGTTCTTCGGCGCAACTCAGCGGCGTCCCGTGAGCGCGGCGGATGGTATCTTCGCCGGGCATGAACGCACCCGACGACTCTGCCTCCGCCCTCGCTGCGCTGCGCGGCTGCGTCCGCGAGGCGTCGGAGGCCGCCCGGGTGCCGTACTCCACACGTCCCGTCGGGGCAGCGCTGCTTCTTTCGGACGGGCTGTGGGTGCCGGGGGCCCGGGTCGAGAGCGCCTCCTACCCGCTGACGATCCCGGCGCTGCTCGGGGCCTACGTGACGGCGACGGCCGGGCAGCGGCGCGACGTGCGAGCGGCGGCGCTCTCGCAGCCGTTCGAGGCCGGCGGCGCGGCGTGGCTGGCTTCTGGACTCGGGCTGGACGTTGCCGTCGAAGAACCTGATGCGGTCGTGTTCGGGTCGGAGCCGTTGCCGGAGGTAGGAGCGCGCTGGGTGCCGTTCCTCGATGCGGCGGTGCCGGAGAACGACGCCACGGGCATCGCGCTCGCTCGGCAGGTGGCGGAGCGGGCCCACGTCCCGGCGTCGGGCTTCCGGGTCGGGTGCGTGCTGGCGACCGAGGGTGGCCTCCTCGTGCCCGGCTGCAACGTGGAGCACGCCGACTGGACGCGCGGCCTCTGCGCCGAGCGCACGGCCGTCGCCACCGCCGCGGCCTACGGCACCGGTCCGGTTCGGCGCGCCTATCTCTCCTGTCCCGCCGACCCGGCGGGGACGCCGTGCGGCGCGTGCCGGCAACTGCTGGTGGAGTACCTTCCCGGCGTTCCGGTCGTCATGGACCGGGGCGAGGCGGTGCCCGAGACGACCACGCCCGAGGCGCTTCTCCCGGACTTCTTCACCGGCGACACGCTGCGGCTGTGAACAGCCCCGGGGGCTGCCCGTATGAGCGCCCGCCTATCTCTCATCCCACCCTCGCCCTTCTCCACATGCTCGTTCACGTCGGCGTGCTGCTGCTGGGGCTGGTGATTCTCTACTTCGGGGCGGAGTGGCTCATCAGAGGAGCGTCGAGCCTCGCGGTCGGGTTCGGGATTCCGCCGCTCGTGGTCGGGCTGACGGTGGTGGCGCTGGGGACGAGCCTGCCGGAGTTCATGACGAACTTCATCGCCGCCCTCGGCGGCAACGACGGCCTCGCGCTCGGCAACATCATCGGCTCGAACATCGCCAACGTCGGGCTGATCCTCGGCACGAGCGCCGTGCTCGTCCCGCTCGCCGTGGCTCCCTCGACGCTCAGGCGGGAGTACCCGATCATGCTCGGCGTCCTCGTCGTGTTCTACCTGCTGGCGCTCAACGAGACCATAGGCCGCTTCGACGGCGTCCTCCTGATCGCCGGGCTGGTGGGGTTCCTGGGCTACCTCGTGCGCGATGTGCGGCGCCGAAGCGTCGGGGACGGCCAGGTGACGGCGTCGCCCGAGCTGACGATGCCGCTCTGGAAGAAGGTGCTCTTGCTAGCCGGCGGCATCGTCGGGCTGGCCGCCGGGGCGAACCTGATGGTGACCTCGGCCGTGGCGATTGCCGAGATCTTCGGGATCGACCCCGTGATCGTCGGGCTGACGATCGTGGCGGTGGGCACGAGCCTGCCGGAGCTGGCGGCGTCCATCGTCGGCGTCTTCCGCAGCGAGACCGATCTCGCCGTGGGCAACGTGATCGGCTCGAACCTGCTCAACGTGCTGTTCGTGGTCGGGACCGTAGCGTTCGTGCGGCCGCTGAGCGTGGAGGCCGAGGCGCTGCGGATCCACTTCCCGGTCATGATCGGGTTCGGCGCGCTGATCCTGCTGGCCTGGTTCAAGCACCGTCTGGAGCGGTGGCACGGCGTGCTACTCCTGACCGCGTTCGTCGGCTACATGGCCTACCTCGTCCTTACCGCGCTCGGACGCGTCTGAGGCCGGCACGCCGGGCAATGAGCGCGGCCGGGGTGCCGTTCATGCCGGAGCTGCAGTGCACGGACCGAGCAGGTAGAAACCAAAGGTCTCGATGCACCGTCGCCCTATCTTGCTCGCTTCCGTTCGCTCCCGCCTACCTCCTGCATGGACCTCTCGCTCGGCTACTCCCCTCTGCTGCTCGTCGCCTGCCTGTTCGCGGCAGCGGGGCTGACGTGGTGGACCTACGGGCGGAGCGTGCCGCGCCTCGCGCCGGGCCGCCGGGCCGTGCTGATGGCGCTGCGCGGGGCCGCGCTCTTCGTCGTTCTCCTGCTGCTCTTCGAACCCGTGCTCCGGCAGGTCGAGGCGACCGAGGAGCCGCCGGTGCTGGCCGTGCTCGTCGACGGCAGCCAGAGCCTCGGCCGCGAGGACGGCGCGGGCGACGGAGCCGCGACGGCCCGCGACGCCCTCCGCCGGATTCCCGACGTGGACGGCGAGACGCGTGTCTACAGCTTCGACGCGGAAGCTTCGCCGCTCGACGCCCGCGACTCGCTCCGGTTCGACGGCGTGCGGACTGACATCGCCGGGGCGCTCAGCCGGGTCGAGGCCGACCTCGACGGGCAGAACCTCGGCGGCGTGCTGTTGATCTCGGACGGGCGCTACAACACCGGCCGCAACCCGCTCTACCTCGCCGAGCGCTACGACGTGCCGATCTACACCGCCACCGTCGGCGACACGACGCAGCAGCGCGACGTGCTGGTTGCCCGCGTGACGACCAACGAGATCGCCTACGCCGGCGTCGAACTCCCCGTGCAGGTCGCCGTCCGGGCCGACGGCTTCGGCGGCGAGCGGGCGACGGTCTCGCTCTTCGAGCGCGGCGAGCGTCTCGCCTCGCAGCAGGTGACGCTCCCCGAGGGCGGAGTCGAGGCGACGGTCGACCTCTCGCTCGTGCCCGAAGCCGAGGGGCTCCGCCGCTACACGATTGCCGTGACCCGGTTCGACGGCGAGGTGACGTACGGCAACAACACCGAGGCCGTCGCCGTGCGCGTGCTCTCGAACCGGCGCCGCGTCCTGCTCCTCGCCGCCGCGCCCGGCCCCGACCTCGCCGCGCTCCGCCAGGTCCTCGCAACCGACCCGAACCTTGAGGTCGTCCCGCGCACCCAGCGCTCGCCGGGTACGTTCTACGAGGGCCGCCTCCCCACGCTCGAAGGGTTCGACGCCGTCCTCCTCGCTGGGTGGCCGGGGCGGGCGGCCGACCGGGCAACGGCGCAGCGCGTCGCCGCCGCCGCCGGGGCCGGCGTCCCGCTCCTGTTTCTTCTCACACGACAGACGGATCTTCCCTCGCTCCGGTCTACTTTCGGCGATGCACTTCCAGCGATACCTGAAGTCGTCCGCACAACGTTCACCGAGGCCGCCCTCGTCCCGACCGCGGCAGGCGCGCTCCACCCGGTCCTCCAGGTCCCAGCCGTTCCGCCGGGCCTCCTCGACCGGCTCCCGCCCGTCGCGCTGAGCGACAGCCGCTGGGCCGCCGCCCCCGACGCCCGCGTCCTCGCGACGGTCCGCGTGCGCGGCGTTCCGCTCGGCGACCCCATGCTCCTCGTCCGGCAGCGAGGTCGTGCGCGCTCCGCCGCCCTCCTCGCCGCCGGGACCTGGCGCTGGCAGAACGTCCCGGCCGACCTCGATGCCGTCGCAGGGTTCTACCCCGGCCTCGTCGAGAACCTGCTGCGCTGGCTGACGACCCGCGAGGACGACCGCCCGGTCCGCGTCCGCCCCGTGCGCTCGCTCTTCGGCGAGGGCGAGGCGGTGCAATTCACCGGGCAGGTCTACGACGAAAGCCTCGCGCCCATTCCCGACGCCTCGGTCCAGGTCCGCATCACCGCCCCCGACGGGACCACCTCACCCTTCGCGATGCGCGCGGTCGGGAGCGGCCGCTACACGCTCGACGCGGGCACGCTACCCGAGGGCGACTACACGTTCCGCGCCGAGGCCGAGCGCGCGGGCGCGGCCCTCGGCACCGACCGAGGCGCGTTCGCCGTCGGCGCGCTCGCGCTCGAGTTCCGCGACACCCAGGCCGACGCCGCCCTGATGCGCGGCCTCGCCCGCCGCTCCGGCGGCACCGTGATCGACCCGGCCGACCTGGACGAGCTCCCGGCACGCCTCGCGGCGGGCGGCTTCGGGCCGCGCCTCGTCGAGGAGGAGCGCGAGACTGAGTTGTGGCACCTCGCGTGGCTGCTCGCCGTCGTGATCGCCCTCCTCGCGGCGGAGTGGGTGCTCCGCAAGCGCTCCGGGATGGTCTGAGGAGCGACGAGCGCTGAGCGGCGGGCGGGTACCTCGTCCGGCACGCATCGTTCGTTGCTCGTGTCGGGAAGTTCACGTCCAGCGCGGGACCCAGAGCCGGAATCGGGAGTAGGGAGCGTCTTCATTCCCACCTGTCCTCCACCATGCACGACCTCAACCTGCTGGACCCTGCCTACGCATCGCTGGGCGGCGACGGAGCCTCCGCCATGACCGACGCCGACGTGTTCTTCGTCCAGCACCAGCGCAAGGTGCGCGCCCTCGGACAGGACGAGACCGGCCTCAGCTTCGCCTCGCTCGCGCTCTTCGCCGAGCCGCTGTTCGACCTCTACGACCTCGACCCGGCAGCGGCCTTCGAGGTGATGGCGCAGCCCGACGAGGCCGACGAGACGACCGTCGTCGTGCTGGAAGCCGCCCGCGTACTCTGGGCCTACTTCTCGCTGCCGGCGAAGGAGCGCACCCGGCGCTACGCCGACCTGGCTGCGTTCCTGATTGGCCCGGACGCCGAACCCGAGGACGAGGCCGACTTCGACCGGCTCCTCGACACGCTCGAGACCCACTGGGACGCGCTCACGCCGGACGACCACAGGCTCGCCGAGGCCGTGGAGGCCGACACGCTCGGCTTCGACGCGCTCCTCGCGCACCCGGCTTTCGCCCACGGGCAGACCGCCCCGCCCGCCGAGCGGACCTACGGGCCGAACGGCCTGAGCGAGCCGGACGCCCGCGCCCTCTTCGCCGAGCCGATGCTCGAAGGCGTGACCGACCCCGATGAGTTCGACGACGCGATGGACCGGGCCGACGAGTACTGGACCCTCGCCCACCTGCACGGCCCCGAGCGCGCCGCGCACCTCGACGGCATTCTCAGCGTCTTCGCCGTCAACGAGGCCCAGGCCGATGCCCTCCGCCGCGAAGCCGAGCAGATGACCGACCGCTTCCAGTCGCTCTTCCCGGAGCAGGGATAAGACCGGAAGAGCGTAGGCCGGGAAGAGGGGAGGATTTCAAGACCCGTCGCGGTGCTATCCTTTCGCTCTTTCGTTCTTCCCCGCTTCCGCCCCTGCCATGCCTCGACTCGAACACCTGGGCGTTGCCGTCCGCGATGCCGAGGCCGCCGTCGCCCTCTACGAACGTCTTTTCGGGTATGCGCCCTACAAGCGTGAGGTCGTCGAAGAGCAGGGGGTGGAGACGATCTTTCTCGACGCCGGCGGGGCCAAGCTGGAACTGCTCCGGGCGACGCGGCCCGACTCGCCAGTTGCCCGGCACCTGGAGAAGCGCGGCGCGGGGCTGCACCACCTCGCCTTCGAGGTACGCGACCTCCGGGCGACGATGGAGCACCTCCGCAGCGAGGGCTTCCGCCTCCTGAGCGACGAGCCGAGGCGCGGGGCCGACGAGAAGCTGATCGTCTTTGTGCACCCGAAAGACACCGGCGGCGTCCTCGTTGAGTTCTGCCAGCGGACACCCGAGCCGCTCGAACCCGCCTTCGCTCCGCTCCGCGGCGGGCAGATCGCGTACTACCCCGGCGGGCAAGCCGGCGGGCCGCCGCTCGTCGTCCTCCACGCCGCCCTCGGCTCGACCGAACTGGAGACCCGACGGCTCCTTCCGTACTTCGACCGGCACTTTAAGACGATCGCTGTGGACTTCGCCTCGCACGGCCGGTCGAGTGCGTTCGACAGGGAAGAACTGACGCTGGCCTTCTTCGCCGAGGCCGTCCCGGCCGTGCTCGACGCAGCCGGCATCGAGCGGGCGCACGTCTTCGGGTTCTCGATGGGCGGCTCGGCCGCGCTCCACCTCGCGCTCCGCCACCCGGAGCGCGTCGACCGGCTCGTGGTTCACGGGATGAACGTGCAGTGGGACGCAGGCGAGGTCGAGACGATGACCGGCGCGATGGCGAGTCCGCTCGCGGGCGACGCCCCGCGCTGGGCCGAGCGTCTCGCCGAGACCCACGGCGACGACTGGCAAGACCTCGTCCGGCGGATGATCGCGTTCACCGAGGCGCTTCCCGATCACTACCTCCCCGACGACGAGCTAACCCGCATTGCCGCGCCGACGCTCGTCTCTGCGGGCGACGCCGACCGCTACTTCCGCCTCGAGCACGCCCTCGGCCTCTGGCGTGCGCTCCCCGACGCCCGCCTCGCCGTCCACCCCGGTCTCGACCACCCGATCCAGGGCGTCGACCCCGAGCGCTTCGCCGCGCTCGTGACCGGGTTCTTACGCGACGTGTGAGCGCACCAGGTCTGCACGTAGATCCACGCGCTGGGTGCGAACGACCGAGGCATAGCACGTCCCCACGAAGTAGCTCGCCCACCCTCCAATGCCGAGCAGCTTGAACCCGTCCTCCAGGAGATAGACCAGGCCGCGCGACCCCAGCACGGTCCTCATGCCGCTGCCGTCGGCGAGCGCGTCCACACCGACCGACGCGGCCAGGCAGGCGATCGCCAAAACCAGCAAAACGTAATTGCTCTCCAGGATCGTCCGGCCGTAGGCGACCGTCCCAGCAATCACCGAGAGGCCGTAGACGGCATAGAGCACCTTACCGGGAAGGCGGAGATAACGCTGTATCACGCCGTCGTGCAGCATGAACAAATCGTCCACGGTCAGCAGCACCGTGAGGCACCCTGCGCTCAGTAGCAGCCCTGCCCACATGCGCTCCGCTGGAACGCGCCACAGCGTCCGTGCCGTAAACAAACACGTAGCAGCCGTGACAGTCCAGAGCAAAACACCTACGTTGGACACCACCCCGGTGAACGATGACATCTTCGCTACGGCCGCCGGATCGCGCGTCAGATGAGCGATGTGGATCGTCTCCGTGGTATACCCGACCACCCCGATGAGTGCGAGGAGGAGGCCGAGCGGCAGATAGACGACGCCGAGCGCTTTGAGCAAAGCAGGTAGCTGACGACGAAGCGGCATACGAGACAGATCAGACATTGATAACATATAGGTAACAAGGGACATCCTAACTGACATGCCGAGCTATGTTCCTGGCCCGTGCTGAATCTGCGCCTCGTCCGCTCGCATCCTAGACGTTCCCTGCTCAGGCCCCATGACTACGCGCCCGCTGCTTCCTTCTGAGGTGCCTCGCGCCGCCGCCCTCGCCGCCGACGCATTCCACCACGATCCGCTCTTCACACACCTCTACCCCGATCCGGAGCGTCGCCGCCGGGGTCTGCGGATCGAGTTCGCGGCCTACCTCCGCCGCATCTACCTCGCCGTCGGCACCGCCGAGACCACGGGCGCGGTGGACGGGGTCGCGCTATGGCTTCCGCCGGACCAGGCCGACTCCCTCGGCTGGCGCGAACGTCTCCTCGTCCCGACGATCTTCCGGGCGGTCGGCTGGCGGCGGTTTCTCGTCACGCTCCGCGACTATGCCGCCTTTGAGGCTGCCTTCCCCGACGAGCCGGTGCACTACCTCGGCCTGCTCGCCACCGCCCCGGAGGCGCAGGGTCAGGGCGTCGGCAGCGCGCTGCTCCGGGCAGGGCTGGAGCGCGCCGACAGCGATGGGCTTCCGGTCTACCTCGAAACCGGGACCGAGCGGAACGTCGCCTTCTACGAGCGCCACGGGTTCCGCGTAACCGGGACGGTCGAGCTTCCCCACGGCCCCGACCACTGGGCGATGCAGCGCGACCCGGCGTGACACCGCGTTGGCAGCCTCGGGCACGAGCTTCGGTCTCGGGCGTACTACCCTCCCCTCTGCCCTTCGCCTGATGACCGACGCGCTCGCTCAGAAGCTCAAGCACCTCCCGACCGACCCCGGCGTCTACCAGCACAAAGACGCCGAGGGGACGGTGCTCTACGTCGGCAAGGCGAAGAACCTCCGCAACCGGGTCCGCAGCTACTTCCAGGAATCGCGCCCCCGGGACAAGCGCCTCCGCATCCTCGTCTCCAAGATCGCGGACGTCGAGATCATCGTCACCGACACCGAGGCCGAGGCGCTGATCCTGGAGAACAACCTCATCAAGCGCCTCAAGCCGCGCTACAACATCCTCCTCAAGGACGACAAGTCGTACCCCTACATCTGCATCAAGAACGAGCGCTTCCCGCGCGTCTTCCCGACCCGCAAGGTCCGCAAGGACGGCAGCAAGTACTTCGGGCCGTACACCGACGTCAAGAGCATGAAGGTGATGCTCAAGACGATCAAGGACCTCTTCCAGCTCCGAAGCTGCTCGCTCTACCTCTCCGAGGGCAACATCGAGGCGGGCAAGTTCGAGCCGTGCCTCGACTACCACATTCAGCGCTGCGCTGCGCCGTGCGTCGGCTACGAGGCCGAGGAGCAGTACAACGCCACCATCCGCCAGATCGAGAAGCTCCTCAACGGCAAGACGAAGGAGCTGATCGCGCTCCTGAAGGACGAGATGATGCAGCTCGCCGCCGCCAAGCGCTACGAGGAGGCTGCCACCTACCGCGACCGCATCGGCGCGCTCGAAGCGTACTCGTCGAAGCAGAAGATCGTAGCCGAGGACGGGGCTGACCGCGACCTGTTCGCGCTCGCGCTCGACCGCGAGGAGGACGTCGGGATCGGAGTGCTGTTCAAGATGCGCGAGGGCACGATCATCGGGCGTCGCCACAAGGTCCTCCGGCCCGTCGAGGGGATCGAAGAGGCCGAGCTGATGCAGCGCCTCCTCGAAGACCACTACACCGACGCGACGTTCTTCCCCGACGAAGTCCTGCTGAGCCATGCGCCCTCCGACCCGGAGCCGCTCGAAGCCGTCGTCCGCGAGGGACGCGGGCGGATCGTCGACCTCCGCGTCCCCGAGCGCGGCGACAAGGCGGGCCTGCTGCGGATGGTCGAGGCCAACGCCCGGCTCCTCCTCGGCGAGTGGAGCCTCCAGAAGGCCAAAGCCGACGCCGACCGCGTCCCCCGCTCCGTGCAGTCGCTCCAGCGCGACCTCCGGCTCAAGCACCTCCCCCGCCGGATCGAGTGCTTCGACGTCTCTCACCTCGGCGGGACGGGGACGGTGGCAAGCTGCGTCGTCTTCGAGAACGGCAAGCCAAAGAAGTCGGACTACCGGACGTTCAAGATTCGGACGGTCGAGAGCGGCAAGCCCGACGACTTCCAGAGCATGCGCGAGGTCATCCAGCGGCGCTACCGGCGGACGCTGGAGGAGAACGGCCCGTGGCCCGACCTCGTCGTGATCGACGGCGGCAAGGGCCAGCTCTCGTCGGCGGTCGAGTCGCTGCGGGCGGTCGAGGTGTACGGCAAGTTCGCCGTCGTCGGAATCGCCAAGCGGCTCGAGGAGGTCTTCGTCCCCGGCGACAGCCAGCCGATCATGATCCCGCGCACCTCGTCCGCGCTCCGGCTCCTCCAGCGCGTGCGCGACGAGGCCCACCGCTTCGCCATCACCGCCCAGCGCAAGCAGCGCACGAAGACCAACCTTCACACCGAACTGCTGGAGATCGAGGGCGTCGGCGCGAAGACGGCGCGCAAGCTGCTCACCGCCTTCGGCTCCGTCAAGCGCGTCGGGACGGCGAGCGAGTCGGACCTCGCCGAGGTCGTCGGCCCGAGCGTGGCGAGCAGGGTCCACGGCTACTTCCGCACCCAGCAGGGCAAGGCCACGCCCGACGCCCCAGCGGTCGAATCCAACCTTCTCGCGGCCGGTCCTCCTCCCGTGGGCGACGTGCCGTAACCACGAAATCCTGACGCCCCCTGCCGCTGCGTTGCGAACTCAGATACTCGCTCTTGCGTTTCCACGCGCCTCACTTCACCGACAGACCCCGATGACTACCCTACTGGAAAAAGCCGTCGCCAGGGCAGCCGAACTGACCGACGAGCAGCAGGACGCCCTCGCTACGCTCCTGCTGGAAGAGATCGAAGACGAGGCGCGGTGGGATGCAGCCTTTGCCGGCTCCCAAGACCTTCTCTCGCAGATGGCAGCCGAGGCCATGGAGGAGCACCGCGCCGGAGAAACGCGGGACCTCGACCCGGACACGCTCGGGCATGACGCGTAGTGCGGTCGAAAACGACAGCGCAGTTTCGGAAGCGGCTCGCGGCGCTGCCGGAGGAGGTACAGGAGCAAGCGCAAGCGGCGTACCGGCAATTCCGGCGGGATCCGTACCACAAGAGCCTTCGGTTCAAGCGTGTCCACGCGAGGGATCCTATCTATTCAGCGCGCATCTCGAAGGGGTATCGGGCGGTGGGACAGCGCGACGGTAACCTCGTCGTCTGGTTCTGGGCCGGGTCGCACGCTGACTATGACAACCTGCTCAAGCGCCAGTAGCCGCCGCGACCCGGCCGACGGCGAACGCCACGCGGGGCGTATCCTGCCTGCCTAGCTGCTGCTAGGCCATCTCCTTCCAACCGATGACACCAACCCGATGAGCACAACGCCCCCCGCCTCCTACGACGACCTCCGCGCCCTCGTGGTCAACTGCACGCTCAAGCGCTCGCCCCGGCCTTCGCACACGGACACGCTCCTCGACGTGGTCCGCCACATCTTCCGCGAGAACGGAGCCACGGTCGAGTCCGTGCGCTTCGTCGACCACGCCGTCGCCGAGGGCGTCTACGCCGACATGACGGAGCACGGCGCACCGGCGGACGCGTGGCCCGCGATCTACGAGCAGGTCCAGGCGGCCGACATCCTCGTCGTCGGCACGCCGATCTGGCTCGGGGAGAAGTCGAGCGTCTGCCAGAAGCTCATCGAGCGGCTCTACGGCATGTCGAGCCAGCTCAACGAGCACGGGCAGTACGCCTACTACGGCAAGGTCGGCGGCTGCATCGTCACCGGCAACGAGGACGGTATCAAGCACGTCGGGATGGGGGTGCTCTACAGCCTCCAGCACCTCGGCTACACGATCCCGCCCCAGGCCGACGCCGGCTGGATCGGCGAGGCCGGGCCGGGGGCGAGCTACGGCGACGAGGGGGACGACGGCCAGCCGGTCGGGATCGACAACGACTTCACGCAGCGCAACACGACGTTTGCCGCGTGGAACCTCCTCCACCTCGCCCGGCTGCTCAAGGACGCCGGCGGCATCCCGGCGCACGGCAACCAGCGCTCGCTCTGGGAGGCCGGCTGCCGGTTCGACTACGAGAACCCGGACTACCGCTAGCCAACGCAGGCTGCCTGTCTCAACCGCTGCGGGGGCGTACGGCCGTACGCCCCTACGACGGTGGGGTGCGCGCTGCGGACTCAGACAGCGTCACTCAGGGAAGCTGAGCACGCGGAGGTCGTAGGCCCCGACCTCGTCCGCGAAGGAGGTCGTGATGTCCACCGTCCACTCGCCGGGCGCGCCGACGAGGTTCTCGATCCGGGAGACGTCCGTCGAGCCGGCGTCGTCGTTGCGCCAGCGCTGGCCGCTCGGTGAGGTGACGCGGAGGTAGCCGTCGAAGCCGTAGCACAGGAGCTCGACCGAGAAGCGGCCCGATGTGGGGGCGTCAATCGCGAATGTGTCCACATACTCGCCTTTGATGCTCTGACGGTCGCTCGGGTCGAGGCGGCCCTGGACGGTCGTGACCTCGGCGATGCCACCAAGCGTGACAGTGAGGTCGTAGGCTCCGCGCTGGGCGTTGTTGAAGCCGGACGCCCACACGTCCCACGTCCCGGCCTCGCCCGCGACGAGGCTCACCTGAGACACGCTCGCGCCCTCGAAGTCGTCGTTGTTCCACTCCGCGCCAGAGGGCGAGCGCACGATGAGGTAGGTGTCGAGCCCGGCGCGACCGTCGAGGCGGACGACCACCTCCTGCCCCTCCTGCGCCTCGAAGGTGTAGGCGTCGTAGAGTTCACCGAAGTCGCGGACCGGGTCACCGTCTTCGAGGGTGCCGGAGTAGGTCTGCGCGGCAGCGGGCGCGGCGAGCAGGAGCGCGAGGAGCGGGATGAGTTTCATGGCAGTCGGAGCAGGTTGGGGTGAGCCGAAAAGATACCGCGCCTCGGGCTTGCGGGACGGAGGGCGGCAGGCGTAGTTAGTGGCTCCGCCTCTCCACCTCGCTATGCTGAACTACATCTGGGCCGGGTTGATCGTCTTCAGCTTCGCCTTCGCGCTGTTCCACGACGTCCGCGACCTCGCGCGCAACACGTACCGAAACGACGCGACCCTCCCGCTGACGCTCGCCTTCCCGGACGGCTACGACGCCGAGGCGCGCCGCACGGCCGTCGAGGTCCGTCTCGATCCCGACGCCTACGGCGACTTCTACGCCACCGACGCCCGGCCCGAGGCGCGCTACGACGCGACCCTCATCCGCACGAACGACGGCACGCAGCTCCGCTTCGACCAGGGCGCCGCGCTCCCCGAGCCGCTCGCCACGATCCGCGACGTGACGAACAGCCGCAACGAGCAGCTCCAGGGGGCCGTCGCCTTCGACGCTCCGGCCGGTGCCGCGACCGCCGAAGCCACCCTCGCCTTCGAGCCCGTGCGGTTCGTCAAGATGAACGCGATCGCGGCAGCGGCGCTCGACTTTGCCGAGACGGCGGCGAGCATCGCGCTCAGCCTGATCGGCGTGCTCGCGCTCTTCCTCGGCCTCCTCAAAATCGCCGAGGAATCGGGCATCATCTACACCCTCGTCCGGCTCGTCCGGCCCGTCCTCAAGCCGCTCTTCCCCGAGGTCCCGGATGACCACCCCGCGCTCGGGATGATCGCGCTCAACATGACGGCCAACGTCTTCGGCCTCGGGAATGCCGCTACGCCCTTCGGCATCAAAGCCATGGAGGAGTTGCAGTCGCTCAACCCGACCGACGACACGGCGACCAACCCGATGGTGATGCTCCTCGCCATCAACACGGCGAGCGTCCAGCTCGTCCCGCCGGTGCTGCTCCTCGCGCTGATGGGGCTTCAGATCAACCAGCTCATCTTCGCCATCATCATCACGACCGGCGTCTCGCTCGTCGTCGCCGTCACCGCCGCCAAGCTCCTCGGCCGCCTGCCAAAGTCCCGCGCCTCGGATCCTAATAGGGGGGTAAGAGCGGAAGAGCGGAAGAGCGGAAGAGAAGACTCCGATCTCTGACTTCGCCTCACCCCTCACCGCCTTCCGCCCTCTGTCTTCCGTCCTCTGTCTTCTGCCCTCTGCCTTCTGCCTTCTGACCGCTGAACAATGGAAGCACTTCGTGAAACGATCAGCCTCCTCTCCTACTTCGTCATCCCGGTCATCGTCGTCGGCTTCCCGCTCTACGGGCTGTACAAAAAAGTGCCAGTCTACGAGAGCTTCGTCGAGGGCGCGAAGGAGGGGTTCGAGGTCGCCGTGCGGATCATCCCGTACCTCGTCGCGATCCTGTTCGCCATTGGGATGTTCCGCGCGAGCGGCGCGATGGAATTTCTGACCGACCTCCTCCGGCCGGTCCTCGCGCTCGTCGGCTTCCCGGCCGAAGTGCTGCCGATGGCCATTGTCCGCCCGCTGACCGGCTCGGGATCAGCGGGGATCGTGGTGGACATGATCAACACCTTCGGCGAGGACTCGATCTACGTCAAGATGGCCGCGACGATGTTCGGCTCGACCGAGACGACGTTCTACGTGATCGCGGTCTACTTCGGCGCGGTGAACATCAAGAAGACCCGCCACGCCGTACCCGCCGGGCTGATCGCCGACTTTGCTGCGATGCTCGTCGCGGTGTGGGTCGTCCGGCTCCTCTTCGCCTGAGCGGTCAGCACGTCTCGCCGTCGCTCGACTTCAGGGCGCACTTGAGGCCAAGTTCGATGCAGCGGAGCTGGAGGCGGACGGCGGTCTCGAGGTCGAGCGGGCGCAGACCGTACGGCTCCAGCGTCTCGCCGACGGACTCGCCGCGCCTCAGGCGAAGCTGAAGCTCAGGCAGTTCGTCGCGGAAGGCGAGGTAGGCCGAGGGCACGCCCGGCTCGTGCTCGTACGGGCGCTCGATCACGAAGAGCGGAAGCTCGGTGACGAGGCACAGCGGGTAGCGCTGCCGCTCGGCGTCGTAGCCCGCGACCCGGGCCAGCTCCATCGAGGAGAAGAAGAACTTGCGCGCCATCTCGACGTCGCCCTGCGCCTGGAAGTAGGCGCGCATCGCATCGCCCTGGGGGGTCGTCGAGAAGCCGGGGTCCACGTAGTCGAACCCCTTCTCGCCGCCGCGGTCGTGGTCGTGGAGCCCGAGGCCCGCCTCGGCGGCCGACGTGACGAACGCCTCGCGCAGGACCTCGGTGTGGTCCACCCAGCCGCGCTCGATAAGCAGCATCGCGCCCTCGGAGAAGCCCATCCCGTGGAGGCTCATGTGGAGGCAGAGCGGCGTGAAGTCGAACAGGAAGCGGGAGGCGATGCGGTTCTCGCGGCGCATCACCGGGAAGCCGAACTCGAGGTCGCGCCCCGGCTGCTCGCGCGCGCGGTGCCGGAGGTAGGACTCGACGTCGGGCCACGCGTCGATCCACGAGCGGTTGCGGAGCTCGGCGTCGGGGTTGACCTGGGGAATGACGCGGAACGTGAAGCGCTCCAGGAGTTCGCGGAAGCCGCCGTCCTCGGCGAGCCAGTCGCGGTGGGCGAGCGCGCCGAGGACGAAGGTCCTGAGCGTCTCCGGCCCGACGGGCTCGTCGGCGTGGGCCCCGGCGACGAGGCTGACCGTCTCGGGTCCGTTTCCGAGGGTTACGCCGCAGATCGGGCGTCCCTCTTCGCTCGTGCCGAGGTCGTGGAAGTGCGCCAGGTCAGGGTTCGTGGCGCAGGCGTGGCGAAGGGCGACGTGGGCTTCTTCGTCCGTGCGGAACCGCGAGCCGGAGAGGTCGAAGTCGGTGAGGCGCATGGCTGCTGACGCCTGCGGCGGGCCGTGTTCAGAAGAGAGGAGACATGCTGCGAGAGAAGAGCACTCGTTGCAACAGCCTCCCGCCGGCCCTGTTCCTCTTAGGCGGTTAGTTCGCCCCTAGCAGGGTTAGCCCGCCTCAGTGCGGACCCGCTCGAAGGCCTCAGCGCAGCGGAGCGCCCACGCCTGCGCGCCGTCGAGGTCCTCCACCGAGGGCCCCCCGTTGATCTCGAAGATCGGCGCGGCCCGCGTCGCCCCGAGCCGGTCGAGGCGGTCTTCGAGGCGGTAGGACGCCGTCAGGAAGTACGGGTCGTAGAGGTGGTCGCCGAGGCCGATCGTTCCGTAGGCGAGGTGCGACAGATCGGGAGCGAGCGCGACGAGCGAGTCGTAGAACTCGACCGTGTTGTCGGGGAAGGTGCCCTCGGCCCAGGTGCAGAGCACGACGATCAGGCGGTCGTGCTCCGCCAGCATCTCCGGTACGGCATCCGCCATGTCCACCAGCAGCGACGTGTGCCCGGCCTCGCCGAGCGCCTCGGCCACGTCGTCGGCCACGCGCTCGGAGTTGCCCGTCTGGGTGCCGATCAGGATGAGAATAGGTGACACGGAGGACGGAGGACGGAGGACGGAGGACGGAGGACGGAAAGGTAGACGCTCCGTGCAGACGGTCTCGTTAACTTTCGCGGTTTTATTTGACACTCCCACACTCCCACACTCCCACACTCCCACACTCCCACACTCCCACACTCCCACTCTCTTCACTGCCCACTCTCTTCACTGCCCGAGGGCGTTGCTGACGGCGAGGAGACGGTCGGTGTCGAACGACGGGTCGTAGACGTAGACGAAGGCCGTGTACAGGTTCGGCTGCCCGAAGCCGACCGTCCGCCGGATGCGCTCGCGCTCGCCGGGGTCGTCGGTGACGTACTTGTAGACGTACTGCCCCTGCTTGACGAGCAGGCGGCCCTCGTACCACCGCTCCTCGGCGTTCCACACAAGCTCGCGCTCGGGGTCGATCACCCAGTTGTTGAAGCTGCCCGTGAGGATCACCGGACCAGCAAGCTGCTGCTCGTCCTGCGGGACGTAGCGGAAGAGCACCTCGACGTACTCCGACCCGGTGTCGGCCGGGCCGGCGGCGTCCTCCACCACCGACGAGACGAGACTCTGCCCCGTCAGGTCGCGCTCGAAGAGGTCGCTGCCGAAGCGGGCGTAGTCCAGGTCGAGCGTGACGGTAAAGGGCGAGGTCTCGAAGTCCACAGTCGAGACCTGCGGGCCGGTCTGGAGGAGCGCCAGGTCGAGGTCGTAGAGCGGCTCCTCCGGGGTGAAGGCGGTCTCGCGCGGAAGGAAGAACTGGAAGAGCGACCCGCTGGCGAGCGTCGGCTCGGCTGAGCAGCGCGTGAGCGCGAACCGCCCGTTGCGGGCGAAGCAGACGTTGTAGTCGTAGATCGGGCTGTCGAAGGCCGAAGGCGGACGGATGCGGGCGACCGGCTGGAGGAAGCCGCCGCCGACGCCGCCGGCCAGCCCGTCCTGGATCGCGAACTGGATCTCGGCGGCCTGCTCGGTGAGGAAGAAGGCCCGCTCGAAGAGCACCTCGCGCTCGCGCCCCACCTCGGTCACGCGGAGGACGTAGTTGCCGCTGCGCAGGAACCCGATGTTGGCGTTCGGGAATTGGTAGGTGTAGTGCGTGTAGCGGACCTCGGTCCCGAGCGAGGGCTCGTAGTCGCGCAGGTCGTCGCTGGTGAAGGTGCGGAGGTACTCGACCGGGAGCAGGCTGCGCTGCCAGTTGCGGTCGGCGTGGTAGAAGTAGACGCTGAGCGGCTTACCGAAGTCCTCGAGGAGGTCGAACTCCAGCGTGAGCGTCTCGCCCGAGCCCAGGGGGAGGACGGGCAGCGAGCTTTCGTTTCCCGTCCGGTAGAGCTGCACCGTGCTGATCGCGGCGTCGGTGCGCGAGGTCGCGTAGCCAGTGCCCGCCGCCGACGTGCTCCCGCCGTTGTCCTGTCCCTCTTCCAGGGTCGCGCACCCGGCGAGGGCGAAGAGGGGCAGCAGAACCCAGCAAGCGGCGTTGAATCGGGACATCGGAGGCGGGAGGTAAACGTGGCAGGCGGACGGCCCGAATATGCCGCCCTTGCGAGCAGAAGGCAAGCCTTTTCCGCGTCGCCCGGCGCGGGGTTCAACCAGGAGCGGACAGCACAGGGTCCTCGCGCAGTAGGAGCCACCACAGCGCGTCGGCATAGTCGCGCTGCCGAGCGGCGGCGTGGACAGCTCCAAGCGCGTCGTAGGCGCTCGCGGCCTCTCCGGCGAGGGCAGCGGCTGCGAGCCGGTCGCCGGCGGCGTGGGCGAACCGGCCGGCCCAGGCCAGGCGCTCCGGCTCCACGTCCGACAACTCGGCATCGTTCAGGATCGTTTGCGCGGCAGCGTAGTCGCGCGCGTCGGCCCAGAGCAGTCCGGCCATCAGCTTCGCCGCCGGCGCGGCCTGCTCGGCAAGGCGCTCGGCGCGAACGCCGGACGGGTCGAGCGTGAGCAGGGTTCGCAGCGCGTCGGCCGAGAGGTCGCGGCGCAGCCGGAGCCGCGCCCGCGCTTCGCGCCGGTAGACCGGCGTCTCGTCCCAGGCCCGCCGGTAGACCGCATTGGCCTCGGCCCTGCTTCCGGCCAGCCGGTAGGCGTCGCCGAGCCGGCTGAGCAAGAGCGGGGACGCCAGCGTGTCGGCCGCCGCCACGGCCGCACCGAGGCGCTCCGTCACGCGGTCGGTCTCGCCGCGCGCGAGCAGCACCCGGCCCCAGGCCGCGAGCGGCCACGGCTGCGCCGGATCGACCTCGATGGACTGCTCGAACTGCTGCAGGGCCTCGTCGACCTCGCCCGCGGCGAGAGCCGACGCGCCCGCCCGGTAGGCCCGGAGCCACGGCTCGACCCAGTGCGGGCAGCGCCGCTCGAAGAGCGAGGGCCTCGTGAAGCGGCGCGCGACGAGAGCCGTCGCTTCGGGATCGTCCGGGAGCGTATCGAGCCGGGCCGCCCACCGGGCGGCGAGCGTGTCGAGCGGGAGGCCGTAGACCCGCTCGAAGTCGCCCGAGGCGTAGACCTGCCGGAGCGGATCGGCCCCGTAGCGCCGGTAGAGGTCGGCGACGAACGAGCCGGTGGTGGTGTAGGACACCGCCCCACGCCCGGTCCAGAAGCCGAGCGGCGAGAGCCGCGACGCGAGGGCCCTACCCAGAGGCTCGGCCCCCAGCCCCGCGCCGTAGCGGGCGGCGGCGATCACCTGCGCGTCCGGCGACGGCACCCCGTCCGGCGGCTCGAACGCCACGGCCAGCCCCTCAACGAGCCCGACCGCCGGCGAGGCGCGTAGGATCCCGCCGAACTCGCGCGAGAAGACATGCACCAACTCGTGCGCGAACGACGCCTCGAAGCGGCCCACGAGGAGGTGCATCTGCGGACGCGGGAGCCAGACCGGCGCCACGCTCGTCTGCGCTGCCCCCGTCAGCGCTCCCTTCGTCCGCGCGTTTGGGTAGAGGTAGGTCGCGATGCGCTCCGGCACCTCCACGCCGAGCGCCCGCCGGAGCCGGTCGTACTGCACAGCGTGCGCATCGGCGATCACCTGGAGTTCGCCCGGCGAGATCGCCGCCGCGTCGTAGTAGATGTCAAACCGCTCCGTGGCGAGGTGGCTGCCGAGGCGCGCGCGGATCACCTCCCCGGTCGTGTTGAACCCGAGCAGCGGCGAAAAGGCGTAGGCCAGCCCGATGAGCACGGCGACGGCGAGCAGCGCCCACGCCTCAGGTTTGGAAGAGCGGAAGAGCGGAAGCGGGGAAGAACGCCCCCCCCTTCGCACCTGCCCGTCTTCCGCTCTTCCGTTCCTCCGCTCCTCCGCTCTTCGTCCCAAAAGGACGAGCGCTACTACCCAGAGCAGCGTCAGCCCTCGAAACCAGAACAGTCCGGGCCGGACGGCCAGCTCTTCGTCGTAGATCGGGCCGAGGACGCCGCCCCAGACGTGGTTGTAGGTGTAGAACTGCGGGTGCAGCCCGAGGTCCCACACCACTGGCAGGGCCGCCACGCCGAGGCCGACGAGCACGAACCAGAGCGCGCGTCGCCGCCACCCGACCGCGTCGAGCGCGAATACGAGCGCGACGGCAAGCGCCACGCTCGGCACGGCGAAGAGTAGGAAAAGCCCGAAGCCCTGGGCGTAGCCGCAGTTCGGCCGCCAGAGAAGCGACACCGTCAGCAGTGCCCACGGCACCGCGAGCAGTCCTTCCAGCCGGAGCAGGACCGGCCACAGATCGTCGCCGCGCCGGAACAGTGCCAGCGCCGCCAGGCCCGACGCGAAGAACGCCACCCCGGCGACGACGGCGCTCGACTCGGCGTGGAGCAGCCCGAGGAGCGGCACCGGCCAGAGCGCGAGGCAAACCGCCGCGTAGACCGCCGCGACGACGAGGTAGGGCCTCGCCGTGATCGGTGACGCGCGGTGCGTGGGCTCAGGCTTCATCGTTCCGTCCTCCTCCGTCACGCATCACGCCGCGTCACAGCAAGGTGATCGCCACGCCGATCGACAGCACCTCCTTGAGCTGAATCTCGTCGATCGTGTCCCGGTCGTAGAGCGCGACGAACTCCAGGTTCGTGTTCAGCCAGTCGTTGACCTTGAGCGTGAGCAGGTTCTCGAAGGTGAGGTCCGGGGCCTCATCGCCCACCTGGTTGAACGCCTGGAACAGGCCGAGGCGAGACTGGAGGAAGACGTTCGAGAACAGCTCGCGCTGCGCCTCGGCGAGGAACTCCAGCCCGGCCTCGATGCGGACCGACTCGTCGAGTTCGTTGCCGTAGACGGGCCGCAGCCGCTCGATGAGCACGATCGTCTCCTTCGTCGCGAAGCCGAGCCGCGCGGTGTACCACCGGCCGGGGTCGTAGGTGATGCCAACCGACTGCGTCCAGAGCGCCGGGGCAAAGAAGTCGGACACCTTGAGCCGCTCGCCGGGCACGAAGAAGCCGAGGCTGTCGAGCACCGGGTACTGCGCGGGGTCGGGGTCGAAGTCGAAGCCCGCCGCAAACTGAGTGCGGATGTCGGTGGCGAACGTGGGCTGGAAGACGCCGGTGCCGGTGTACTGGAGTTCGAACGCGTAGCGGATCACGTCGCTCGACTTGCGGAAGTTGAGCGTGTCCTGCTTGATGACGCCGAAGGCGAGCCGGGCGCTGTGGGTCTGCTTGAAGCGCCCGACGAGGCGCTCGAAGATGCCGGTCGTCCCGGCGGTGAAGGAGAGCGCGTCGAGCCCGCCCTCCTGCCAGTTGCTGTAGGCCGCCTGGCTGAAGGCGAGTTGGCCGGTCAGGTTGGAGCGCCAGCCTTCGGCTTCGGTGAGGGGCGCGTCCTCATCCTCTTGGGCGAAGGCGGGCGTGAGTGGCAGAGCGAGGCCCAGGAGGATCAGGAGCGGGGTAGCGCGGAGCATGGCGGGGTGAGCTAGAGGGTGAAAGACACGCGGGGGCGATGCAAAGAAGGGCTACGCCGAAGCCGGCGCAGCCCTCGAAAATCGTGTAGCGCGGGACGCGGCACTACATGCTGCTCTTCTTGTCCTGGACCTCGACCCGGATGTCCTGGGCCATCTTCTTCAGCTCCTGCATGCCCTTGCGGACTCGGGTGCCGGCCGCCTTGTTGCCCTTGTCGTAGAACTGGGTGAAGTCGCGCTCCATCGAGTCCACGTATTCCTTGAGATCGTCGAAACGAGCCATGCGTTGAATCCTCCTGAGTTGGGGTGAAAGGACGGGCAGGCCGGTCGTCGGCCGCCCCCCGGGAATGGGTTGGTGCGCCGAAAGGATAGCACTCCCGGCGCAATGTGTCAAGGAGGATACGGCCTTTTTGATCGATTTAAGGCGATTTTTCGGAGCCTGCCAGCCTGACCGCCGTGCCTCGGAGCGGCGGCTTCCGCAGTCCCGACCGGCCGACGACCCCGACCTCCGCCCCGGAACGGAGCGCCGCGCGCACCGCCTCCGGCTCCGGCAGGGCTCCGGCTGCAAGCTCCTCCAGGCTGATCCACGCATGCTCCGAATCGCCGTTTTCTCGGCTTCTAAGCGGTTGTTTGAGTAGCATCGTAACGGTCGCCTCGGTCCCCACGTCGGCTAGCCCCGCCGCCAGGGCACCCGCCACGGCGCCGCCGTTCACCTCGCGCACGCCGGCCTCGTCCGACGCCGTAAGCGCTGCCACGACCGGCACGGCGCGCTGAACCACGAGATCGCGCAGCCAGCCCACGTTTTCGGCCCGCACCCCCGCCTGGTCCTGCACGACGAGCCCCCGGCCGCCCGCTTCGAGCGCAATCGCCGCCACACCCGCCTCGTTGAGCGAGGCCGCGATCTGCCGGTTCAGGTTGCGCGCCGCCCGCGCCACGAGCGTCCGGTCCTCCGCCGTCTCGGCGACGAGGACACCGTCGTCCCACCGTACTACCTGGCCCCGCGCTTCGAGCGCCCGCTCCGCCGCCTCGCCCGCGCCGTGGACGAGCAGGCACGGCGCGCCGAGGCCCAGCACGTCGCGCGCAAGCCCGTTGAGGAAGAGCGGGTCGCCGAGGTGGTAGCGGTCGAGGTAGAGAACGTGGGTCATGTTCAGAGGACGGTGGACAGAAGACGGTAAGACGGTGGATGGGCCAGCGGTCTGTCGTCCGCGGTCCGAAGGCGAGTTATCCACACCGCTTGAAGTCTCGCCCGGTCTCCCTGTTTCTTCCGGGTGCCCGGTCCATCCACCCAACACCCCGCCCCGCCGTGCCCGAGTTCTGCCACCTCCACTGCCACACCCAGTACTCGCTCCTCGATGGCGCGGCCCGCATCAAGAAGCTCGTCGGGCGCGCCGCCGAGATGGAGATCCCGGCCCTCGCCATCACCGACCACGGGAATCTCTTCGGCGTCCCCGAGTTCTACACCTACGCCCGGCGCGAGGGTGTCCAGCCGATCATCGGGTGCGAGTTCTACGTCACGCCCTCGGGGATGGGCGACACGAGCGACCGGACGCGCTACCACCAGGTGCTGCTCGCCAAGAACGAGGCCGGCTACCGGAACCTGATCAAGCTCTCGTCGATGAGCTACACCGACGGGTTCTACTACAAGCCGCGCATCGACCGCGACACGCTCCGCGCCCACAGCGAGGGCCTCGTCGCCACCACCTGCTGCCTCCAGGGCGAGGTCCTGCAGACGATCCTCAAAAAGGGCGAGGACGAAGGGCTGAAGGTCTTCAAGGAATACCTCGACATCTTCGGCGAGGACTACTACATCGAGATCCAGGACCACGGCATCCCGGACCAGCAGACGTGCAACGCGGTGCTGCTCCGGTGGGCCGAGCAGTTCGGCGTCCGGGTCGTGGCGACGAACGACGTCCACTACGTCCACCAGGACGACGCGGCGGCGCAGGACGTCCTCCTCTGCCTCCAGACCGGCCGGGCCTTCAACGACCCGAACCGCATGCGCTTCGAGAACGACCAGTTCTTCCTGAAGTCGATGCCGCAGATGCAGGCCGCCTTCGCCGCGGCCGTCGGCGACACCGTCGTCGTCGACCGCGCGCTCGACACGACGCGGGAGATCGCGGACAAATGCACGCTCGAGCTCGACCTGGGGACGCTCCTCATGCCGCACTTCCCGATCCCCGAGTCGTTCGACGCGCCCTCGGCCTACCTCCGGCACCTCGTCTTCGAGGGCGCCAAGATGCGCTACGGTGGGGCCGTCTCCGAGCCGGTCCGCGAGCGGCTCGACTACGAGCTCGCCGTGATCGCCGAGATGGGCTACGACGGCTACTTCCTCATCGTGCAGGACTTCACGACCGCCGCGCGCGACCTCGGCGTCTCCGTCGGGCCGGGGCGCGGCTCGGCCGCCGGAAGCTGCGTCGCCTACTGCCTCGGGATCACGAACATAGACCCTCTCGAGTACGACCTCCTGTTCGAGCGCTTCCTCAACCCCGAGCGCGTCTCGATGCCGGACATCGACATCGACTTCGACGACCGGGGCCGCGCGCGCGTGATCGACTACGTCGTCGAGAAGTACGGGCGCGAATCCGTCTGCCAGATCGTGACCTTCGGGACGATGGGGTCGAAATCGGTCATCCGCGACGTGGCGCGCGTGCTCGACCTCCCGCTGACCGAGGCCGACCGCATCGCCAAGCTCATCCCCGACGGCGTCAAGGTCTCGCTCGACGACGCCCGGAAGGAGGTCCGCGAGTTCGCCAAGCTCTACGAGTCGCCCGACCCGCAGGTGCGGAAGCTCATGCACTACGCCTCGGTCCTCGAAGGCTCGGCCCGGCACACCGGCGTCCACGCCGCCGGCGTCATCATCGCCCCCGGCGACGTCTCGCAGTACGTCCCCGTCTCGATCCAGAAGGGCAAAGGCGGCGCGGGCGACGCGGTCGTGACGCAGTACGACGGCAAGTGGATCGAGGAGTTCGGCCTCCTCAAGATGGATTTCCTCGGCCTTAAAACGCTGACCGTCCTCGACGACGCCCTCGCGCTCATCAAAGAAGGCCACGGCGTCGAGATCGACCTCGACACGCTCGGGCTCGACGACCCGGAGACGTACAAGCTCTTCCAGCGCGGCGAGACCGTCGGGGTGTTCCAGTTCGAGTCCGAGGGGATGCGCGAGTGGATGCGCAAGCTGAGGCCGACCGGGATCGACGACCTGATCGCGATGAACGCGCTCTACCGGCCCGGACCGATGGACCTCATCCCGACCTACATCGACCGCAAGCACGGCAAGGAGGTCGTCGCCTACCCGCACCCGATGCTCGCCGAGATCCTGGAGCCAACGTATGGCATTCCCGTCTACCAGGAGCAGGTGATGCAGATGGCGCAGACGATGGGCGGCTACACCCTCGGCGGCGCCGACCTGCTGCGCCGGGCGATGGGCAAGAAGAAGCAGGAGGAGATGGACAAGCAGCGCGTCGTGTTCGTCGAGGGCGCGGCGCAGAATGAGGTCAACGCCCCGAAGGCCAACGAGGTCTTCGACATGATGGCGAAGTTCGCGGGTTACGGATTCAACAAGTGCGCCCACGCTCAGACGAAGGTGCGCCTCGCAGACGATACCAAGATGACGCTCGCCCGCGCTTACCGTGAGCAGCCGGATGAGCTGATGGCGATGTGGCCCGATGGCGAGATCCGCCCGCACCGAGTCTCTCGGATCGTCAAGACGGGCAAGAAACCGCTATTGAAGGTGACTACCGAATCGAGGCGCGTCATCAAGGTGACGTCTGAGCACCGTCTGCTCACAACGGAGGGCTACCTCGCGGTAGAGGAAATGGAGGTCGGTACAGAGCTGATTACGGAGCCTCGGCCTGTGACCGAGGCCCAGCGGCGAGCCCGGCGAGCCACGATGACCCGGATCAACAAACGGCCTGCGCAGCGCGCCCGTGTTTCGAAGCGGGTAACGGCGTACCAAGCGGCTCGGCCATATGAAGAGCAAGCTGCTCACATGCGGCGCATGCACGACGAGTACCCCGACCTGACACGGAATGGCGTTGCAGCCATGCACGACCGCGTCCGGTGGCTCCACGCCAACGACCCAGAGTGGCGCAAGGCCCAAATGCAGCGGACTCTCGCCAGCGTGCGCTCGGCATACGATACAGGTCCAGGGTTTGGGATTTGCTCGATTGCGTCGAACGGGATGTGGTGTGCGAGCCAACCCGAACGCGATATGTGCGAGTGGCTCATTGAGCAGGGTATCGAGTTCGAGATGCACAAAGTGCTTGGAAACGGGCGCGTCTGCGATTTTTACTTCGACGGGGTCTATTGGGAAATGGACGGGATGGACCGCGAGCCTGCCTACTTCGCAGACAAGTACGGTGCCCTCCCGTTCGTCGTCGTGACGCCGGAGGACTTCCGGACCATCGTATCGCGTCACCTCGCTCTAGAACATGCCGAGAACGGCGACCCTATCGCGCAGATCGAATCGTGCGGCGAGGCTGTGACTTACGATGTCGAGATGGCACCCAACGGCCCGCTCAACTTCATCGCCAACGGAATCGTCTCGCACAATTCCCATTCGGCGGCCTACAGCCTCGTCGCCTATCACACGGCGTACCTCAAGGCGCACTACCCCGCCGAGTTCATGGCGGCCTACCTCACGAACGAGTCGGGCGACTCGAAGAAGCTGGCCATCGCGCTCGACGAGGCGCGGCGGATGGGGCTGGCCCTCCTCCCGCCGTGCGTGAACCACTCCGAGCACCACTTCAACGTCGAGGCTGGAGACGATGGGCGGCAGGTCCGGTTCGGGCTCTACGCCGTCAAGGGCGTCGGGGCCGGGGCGATCGAGGCCATCGTCGCCGAGCGCGACGAGCACGGGCCGTACCTCAACCTGTTCGACTTCTGCAAGCGAGTCGACCTCGCGGCGGTCAACAAGTCGGCCCTCGAGGCGCTGGCGAAGGCGGGGGCGTTCGACTTCTCGGAGGCGCACCGGGCGCAGCTTGCCCACGCCGCCGAGGGCGCCCACCGGTTCGGGCAGCAGCACCAGGTCAACAAGGCGCTCGGCCAGAACTCGCTCTTCGGCGGCGACGGCGACAGCGGCCAGGACGACTTCGAGCCGAGCCTCCCGCACGTCGAGCCGTGGACGCGCGGCGAGCAGCTTCGCCACGAGAAGGACCTCGTCGGGTTCTACGTCTCCGGCCACCCGCTCGACGCCTACGAGGCCGAGGTCAACGCCTTCGTCTCGGCCTACCTCGGGCGCGGCGACGACATCGACCTGGAGCGCGAGCAGAAGGTGTGCGGGATCATTACCGAGGTCAAGGAGATCACCACCAAGTCCGGCAAGCCGATGGCGTTCCTGACGCTCGAAGACCAGACCGGCCAGGGCGAGGTCGTCCTCTTCACGAAGGTCTTCGAGCGCCACAGCCACCTCCTCCGCACCGACGAAGTCGTGATGGTGCGCGGCCAGGCCGAGGTCCGCGGCGGCGTGAAGATCAAGGCTACGGCCCTCGACCCGATGTGGAAGGTCCGCGAGCAGTACGTCAAGAAGATCATCCTCCGCCTCGACGCCGACGCGACGCCGGTCGAGGCGATGGACGAACTGTGGGCCCTCTGCGAGCGCAACCGGGGTCCGGCCCAGCTGATGTTCGACGTGCGAACGCACGCCATCCCGAAGCCGGTCCGTCTCCGCGCACAGAAGGGCATGGTGGAGCCGACGCCGGAGCTGATGCAAGGCATCTACCGCCTCTTCGGGCGGGAGATGGTTATGCTAGAAGGCGAGGCCTAGCCATGACTCATCCGAGATATCAACCCATACCACCTAGAACCCATATGGAACCGGAGTATTTTCAACTCGAGAGCTACAACCACAACGAATTAAGAGGGCGCTTCATTGAGCGTCATCAAACAGGACGCAGGTCATCATATACGATCTACATCGATGGCGACGGCTCGTCTTTTGGTGTTCAATGCTTCGGCCCACTACACGTTCTGCCCCGGGAGCGGCTGAAGAATGAGTTACTGGGCATGGCCATGAAATACGCTAAGCGATGGATAGACTCCAATCAAGTTCCAGAAACAGATGTCTTCAAGTGCTACCTGTCCATGCGGCGCTATGATGGCTACGTGGTCGCCCTAGACAGCTACGAGGATCATCCCGATAAGCCTGGATACGTCTTCAAAGTGCACGTATCGGACTACAAGTCTGGCAAGTCTAAGTTTGCACTTCGCGGTGTCATCGCTGAAGGACATCTACTCGGTAAGTCTGAACGTGATAGACAAGAAATCATGCTCAATATTGCTTGCAACGAAGCCATAAAACGTATCGACTCTGGCGAATACACCACGGGTGAAACTCACGATATGGGAGAAGTCTCTCCCTAAGACTTACGGTTTTGTCGTTGCGAGCGTAGCGAAGCATTCTCCTCGCATCAGCAGACCGAGGGAGATTGCCGCGTCGCTGCGCTCCTCGCAATGACAGAGTCGAAGTGGCAGAGTGATGATGACTGTGCGGCGCTACTACGTTTACATCCTGACGAACGATCATCACACCGTGCTCTACACCGGCGTCACGAACGATTTGCGACGGCGCTTGGCGGAGCACAGGGCTGGTCAGGGTAGCTCGTTCACGAAGCGGTACAACGCTCACAAGCTCGTCTACGCCGAGTCATTTCGGTACGTCAACGACGCGATAGCGCGGGAGAAGCAGATCAAGGGTGGGTCGCGCCAGAAGAAGCTGGACCTGATCGAGCAGCACAACCCTGAGTGGCTCGACTTGGGGGAGAGCCTTGCCTTGCTGTAGACGAAGCTCCATCTTGTCATTGCGAGCGTAGCGAAGCAATCTTCTCGCATCAGCAGACCGAAGGAGATTGCCGCGTCGCCTTCGGCTCCTCGCAATGACAGGTTGTGGGACCCGCCGGGAAGCGTTGTCGTTTAGCGACGCACGCTTTCCCGATTTCTACTTCGGCCCGAAGCTCGACTCTCGGCATCTTCACCCCATGCCCAGCCGCCGCCCTGCCCCGTACCTCGCCCAGCTCGTCTCGCCCCTCGGCGACGCCGCGCCGCCGCCGCTCGGCCCGGCGCTTCGGGTGGCGACGTACAACGTCCACCGCTGGGCCGGTGTCCGCGGCGGCCGGCAGTACGACCCCGACCGCGTCCTCGCCGTCCTCAGCGAACTGGGCGCCGACGTGCTCGCCCTGCAGGAGGTGCTCCACCCGTTTGACAACGGCGACCCGCTGCGCGAGGCGTCGCGGATGCTCGGGTTCCACCTCGCGTTCGTCGTCACGCGCATCCACAAGCGCGGCGAACTCGGCAACGCCATCCTCTCGCGCTGGCCGCTCGCCGGGGCCGAGGCCATCGACCTCTCATTCGGGCGGTTGGAGCGACGGGCCGCGCTCGCCGTCCGTCTGGCCGACGGCAACGGGGCGACCCCGCTGACGGTCGCCTCGACGCACCTCGCGATCGTGGACCGGACGCGGACGCGGCAGGTGCGGACTCTCCTCAACCACCCGCACTTCGACGGCGGGCCGGCGGTGCTGATGGGCGACATGAACGCGTGGCGCAAGAACCCCGCCTCGCGCACCCTCGACAGCTTCGCCGAGCGCCACAACAACCTCGCCTGGCCGCCCTCCTACCCCAGCCCGCGCCCGCTGATGGCGCTCGACCGGGTCTACGCCCGTAATGCGCGCATCGAGGACCTGCACGCCCACGAGACCGCCGCCAGCCGCCAAGCCTCCGACCACCTCCCGATTGTCGGGACGGTCGTGCTCGACCCTTCACCCTAACCCGTGCTGTTGCGAACGTGTCCAGCACCTCCAGATCCCGGATCAGGGTCCGGGATGACATAGCTGGGGCTGCAACAGCGCACTCCTCCAACTCACCTACGTCATGCTCCTCTCCGATACCGTCGCGCTCGTCACCGGCTCCAGCCGGGGGGCTGGCGCAGCGATTGCCCGCGCCTTCGCCGCCCACGGCGCCGCCGTCTGCGTCAACTACTTCCACTCGAAAGACCGGGCCGAGGCCCTCGTCGCCGAGATCGAGGCCGACGGCGGCCGCGCCTTCGCGCACGGGGCCGACGTGACCGACCCCGACGCCGTGCGCGCGCTCGTCGAGGCGACGGTCGAGCACTTCGGGCGGCTCGACGTGGCCGTCAACAACGCGCTGCCCGAGTACTCCTTCGACCCGACGGCGCCGTACGTAAGCGTCGAGACGGTCGAGTGGGAGCACTTCCAGCGGCAGATCGAGGGGGCGGTGCGCGGGGCGCTGAACGTGGTCCAGGCCGCGCTGCCGCACTTCAAGAAGCAGGGCAGCGGGAGCGTCGTCAACATCTCGACGAACCTCGTCTACAACCCCGTCGTGCCGTACCACGACTACACGGCGGCGAAGGCCGGCCTCGTCGGGCTGACGCGGACGCTCGCGCAGGAGCTCGGGCCGCACGGCGTCCGGGTCAACCTCGTCGCGGGCGGACTGCTCCAGACGACCGACGCGAGCGCAGCGACCTCGGAGGAGGTGTTCGACCTCGTCGCGCAGAACACGCCGCTGCGCCGGACGATCACGCCCGCCGAGTTCGCCGAGGCCGCCGTCTTCTTCGCCTCGCCGCTGAGCCGGGTCGTCACCGGGCAGTCGATCTCAGTCGACGGCGGCCTGACGATGCCGTAGGACAAGGCTCAGCCTTCGGCGGAGGCCGGGGCCTCGACCGGCAGCCCGGCGCGGTGCATGATGACGAGCGCGTTCGTCGTCGGGCACGGGCCGGGGCGTAGGCGGTAGTCGAAGACGAGGCGGTCGCCGGCGGCCTCCTCGCGGAAGTGGAGGTTGCGGATGTCCGGGCGCTCGTCGGCGAGGTTGGTAAGGGCGAGGTCGTGGGTGGCGACGAGCGAGGTGGCGCGGGCCTCGGCGAGGGCGCGGACGACGGCCTCGGCCCCGGCGAGGCGCTCGCGGTTGTTGGTCCCGCGCAGCATCTCGTCGATGAGGACGAGCGCGGGCGGCCCGTCGGCCTCGACCCCGTCGAGGAGAGCGCGGAGGCGGCGGACCTCGCCGTAGAAGGTCGAGATGCCGTCCTGGAGCACGTCGCCGATCCGCATGGAAGTGAACGGGCGAAGCGGCTGCACGGCGAGCGCACCCGCCGCGACGGGCCCGCCCGTCCACGCCAGCACCGTCGCCACGCCAATCGACCGGAGGAAGGTGCTCTTGCCCGACATGTTCGAGCCGGTCACAATCGCAACGTGGCCGCCGCCTAGTTCGATGTCGTTGCCTACGGCCCCGTCGGTCGGCAGCAGCGGGTGCCGCAAGTCGGTTGCGGCGAAGAGCGGCCCCTCGGTCCCAGCGCCGAGCAGGTCGGGGAAGGATGAGGCGGCCGGCCGGAAGTCGGCCCAGGTGGCGAGCGCGCTGAGCGCCTCGATCTCGGCGAGGGCGTCGAGCCACGGGACGAGGCGGGTCTCGAACGCGCCGCGCAGCCGGTCGAGGCGGACCGCGAGGAGGAGGTCGTAGGGCAGGAGGACGTTGACGACGAGGCGGCCGAACTCGTTGCGCGTCACCTCGGCCGCCGTGACGATCCACCGGAGGCGGCGCTCGAAGGCGGCCGGGCTTCGGTCGTCCTCGAAGGCTCGCCAGAGTGGACCGAGCGCATCGCCCGGTGCGCCCTGGCGCTCCAGAAACGTGAGTGCGGGCATCAGCCGACGGAGCGCCTGCTGGAGGTCGTACGCCTGGTCGAACACCTGCCACACGCCGCCGATGCGCGACAGGTAGAGGACGCCGTAGGCCGCCAGCGAGTAAACCCACCACCAGGTCGGTCCCCCGGCGAACGCGACCCCGGCGAGCACGAACGTCAGGAGGGCGAGGGCGCTCAGGACGGTCGCCCACAGAACGAGGTTGAACGGCGGAGCCGGGGCGCGCAACCACGTCCGAACCGGCGCGTCCGACCACCGCCGGTCGAGGCTGCCTGCTGCTTCATGCGCGAGGAGCGCCAGCCGGTCCCGCAGCCGCCGCCGCCCAGCGAGCCCCCGGACCCGCCCTTGCCGCGCCCGCGCGGCCTCGGCGTCCGGCACTTCGGCCAGCAGCCACGACCGCAGGCGCTCGTGCCCCATCTCGGTCCCCGTCGTGTCCATCAGGTGGAGGAGCGAGCGTGGCCCAGCGAGGTCGAGGTCGGCAGCGAATGGGTGCGCTGGGTCGGCGGCGTGAGGTGCCGGGCCGAGGTCGTCCCAGTCCAGGCCCAGGCGGGCGAGGTGCCGGGCCTGAAGCCCTCGCCACAGCCGCGCCCGCGCGCGCGCCGCCTCCACGCGGTCGTGGACCTTCGCCAGCCCGTAGAACCCCAGCGCGGCGATTCCGGCGACGGCCCATCCGGCCCCGGCCCCGAAGGTATTGCCCACGCCAAGTGCGGCGACCAGGCCGGCGAGGAACGTGGCGATCCGCCAGCGCGACAGGCGGCGGCTCCGGTCCGCGAGCCGGGCGAGGTGCGCGTCCAGCCGGGCGAGCAGGTGGTCTAGGGACTCGGCTGTCGTCATCGCCGCGGCGCACCTTCGGCGGTGAGGAGGAAGGGCACCACGTCCGGCGTCACGTCCACGACCAGGTCGGCCCCCTCGCGGCGAAGCTCGTCCTCGGTCCCGAACCCACAGAGGACGCCGATCGTCTGCGCTCCGGCCGAGGTCCCGGCGAGCATGTCGACCGTCGTGTCGCCGATCATCACGCACTCGGCGGCGGCGACGCCCATCTGCTCGGCGGCGTAGTGGACGGGGTCGGGGTACGGCTTCATCCGCGGCGTCGTCTGCGCGGTGACGAGCGCCGTGAAGTGCTCGCGCAGCCCGAAGTGCTCGAAGAAGTGCGCGACGCGCTCGGCCCCGCCGGTCGAGATCGCGCACATCGGGAAATGCGCGGCGAGGGTTTCGATCATCTCATCGATGCCGGGGACGACGAGGTGCTCCGGCTCGGCGTCGTCCGCGCCCCGAAGCTCGCGGAGGTAGTCGCGCACCCGCTTCAGCTCGTCGTCGATCCCGAGGCGGTCGGCGAGGCCGTAGGCGGCGTTGACCGGGGTCTCGGCGTCGAGGACGACCCGCCGGGCGAGGCGCCTGGACTCGCGCCCGCTCAGAAACGGCAGCTTGGTCAGGAACTGCGCGATGCTTCCGACGAGCTGGTCGTCGGTGTCGGAGAGGGTGCCGTCCACGTCGAAGCAGATCGCGCGGACACGGGAGGGGTCGAAAGGCATGGAGCAAACGACGAATGACGAGCGACGAAGGCCGAATGATACTGCGCTCGTCGTTGGTCGTTCGACCCTCGTCGCTCAGTACCCCAGCGGGGTCACGTCGCGGCGCGTGTCAGCCGCGCTAAGGAGCAAGCCGTCGGGCTGGACGAGGATGGCACCGACCGCGCCCGTGTTGCCGAAGGCGTCGAGGGTCCACCCCATCGCCGCGAGGCTGTCGAGCGCGGCGTCGCGGAACCCGCCGCCGGGCCAGGTCTCGACGGCCGTCTCGTAGCCGAAGGTATCGGGGTTCCACTGGTGATGGAATCGTTTTGCCATAACGGCTTCCGGCAGCGAGAGGCCGAAGTCGAGTACATCCGTGATGACCTGGAAGACCGTCGTGATGATCCGCGTCCCGCCCGGCGTGCCGACGACCATGAAGAGGTCGCCCGACGGGTCTTCGAGGATCGTCGGCGTCATCGAGGAGACCATGCGCTTGCGTGGGGCGATGGCGTTGTTCTCGTTCGTCACGCTGCCCCACAGGTTCGGGACGCCCGGCTTGGCGGTGAAGTCGTCCATCTCGTCGTTGAGCAGGAACCCGGCCCCGTCGACCGCGACCTTCGAACCGTACCAGTCGTTGATGGTCAGCGTCAGGCTCACCGCGTTGCCTTCGGCGTCCACGACCGAGAGGTGGGTCGTCTGGCTCGACTCGGCCGGCACGCCGGGCGGGGTGCCCTCGGTCACGTTCTGGCTGCCGGTGGCGCGGCGCGGGTCGAAGTCTGCCATCCGGCTCTGCATGTAGGCTTTCGAGAGCAGTCCCTCGACGGGCACATCGACGAACGCAGGGTCGCCGAGCCAGTGGGCGCGGTCGGCGAAGACGCGGCGCTCGGCCTCGGCCATGCGGTGCATCGAGGCCGCCGAGTGGAAGCCGAGCGCGCCGAGGTCGACCGGCTCCATCGCGTTCAGGAGTTGGACGAGCGCGATCCCGCCGGACGAGGGCGGCGGCATCGAAATCACGCGGTAGCCCCGGTACGTCCCTCGGATCGGCGCGCGCTCGACCGCCCGGTAGGCCGCGAGGTCGTCGTGCGTGATGAGGCCGCCGCCCCGCTCCATCTCGGCGACGATCAGGTCGGCGGTGCGGCCTCGGTAGAAGCCGTCGCGCCCGTCGTCGCGGATGCGGCGGAGCGTGGCCGCGAGGTCCGCCTGCACGAACGTCTCGTCGGGGACGAAGTAGGCCGGCTCGCCCGCCTCGTCGGTCTTGGCGAAGTACCGCATCGTGCTCGGGAAGTCGACGAAGGTGTCGCGGTACTGGTTGAGGTGCTGGGTCTGCATCGGGGTCAGCCGGAAGCCGCCCTCGGCGAGAGCGATGGTAGAGTCGAGCACGGCGGCGCGGTCGACGGTCCCGTACCGCTCTAGGGCATCGAGGAACCCGGCGACGGTCCCCGGCACGCCGACGGCAAGGTGGCCGGCGCGGCTCCGGCTGCGGACCGGCTCGCCGCCCTCGCCGAGGTACATGTCGCGCGTCGCCGCACCGGGCGCGACCTCGCGGAAGTCGAGCGTCGTCGCGGTGCCGTCGGCGAGGCGGACGACCATGAAGCCGCCGCCGCCGATGTTGCCCGCCTTCGGGAGTGTGACCGCGAGCGCAAAGCCCGCTGCGACGGCGGCATCGACCGCGTTGCCGCCGTTCTTCAGCACCTCCACCCCGATGCGCGACGCCTCCGGGTGGCCGGAGACGACGAGGCCCTCGCCAGCGACGAGGCCGCCGGTCGTGTCAGCCTTGAGGGTGGTGGAGGCATGCCCTCCTCCTTCTGCCGGCAGGGGCACGTCTGATGCCGACAGGAAGCACCCGCTCAGGAGCAGGGCAAAAGCGAGAAAACACCAGGCGAGGCGAGCGGTCACGGCGGGGCACGTCTAAACGGGGCGGGGTCGAAACTACCGGCGGCGGCGCAGAAGGGCAACGCGGTGCCGGACCGCGCCCGGCGGAGCGCGGACGAATAGCCCGGAGCCGCCGTCACCCTTTCCCCCCTGAATATCACATTGAACCGCCGAGACCGGGGCCGTCATCTCATTTTCGGCCTCGCGGCCCCATCCTTGATTCGAAGCGAAACCACGACGGTCGCACGGCGGGACCGGCAAGAGCACCTTCCACCACACCCCCGATACCATGCGTTACTACGGACGATTTCTCGTGACGATGTACACCGGCGTCGGGCTTGTCAGCCTCGCCGTGTTCTGGGTGTTCCAGACAGCCCCCTAGCCCAAGGAACACCCCGACCCGTACCTCCCACCACCAGCGGCGCGCTCGACTTCGACGGTCGAGCGCGTCGCTGTTTGTACGGGCCCGGCAGCGGGGGTCTTCGGCGTGGAGGGGGTCGTCCGGCGGGGAGGGCTGGGCGGGCGAAGGGGCGAACGGGCGGAGGGGCGAACGGGCGGAGGCGCGAAGAGCGAGGGCGGAGTACCTTTCGTGGCCTGCCCTCTGCCCCACCGTCTCACCGTCCTCTGTCTCACTGTCCTCCGTCCCACCGTCCTCCAGCCCATGGCCCTCACCGCGCTCGACTGGCTGATCGTCGGCGGCTACCTCGCGTTCTCGCTCGGCCTCGCGCTCTACTTCTACCGGCGCGCCGGGCGCAGCACGGGGGCGTTCTTCCTGAGCGGGCGCAACCTCCCGTGGTGGGTCGCCGGGACGAGCATGGTCGCGACGACGTTCGCCGCCGACACGCCGCTGGCGGTGACGGAGCTGGTGGCGAACGAGGGGATCGCGGGCAACTGGCTGTGGTGGTACGCCGCGCTCGGGGCGCTGCTGACGGTGTTTTTCTTCGCCCGACTCTGGCGGCGCAGTGGGGTCCTGACCGACGTCGAGTTCGTCGAGCTTCGCTACGCCGGGCCGGCGGCGGCGGCACTGCGCGGGATCAAGGCGGTCTACTTCGGCCTCTTCATGAACGGCATCATCATCGGCTGGGTGGTACTGGCGATGGAGACGGTCGTCCGGGTGCTCTTCCCCGACCTCGCGCTCTTCGGCCGGACGGCGTTCGCGCTCGGCGGCTGGACGGTCGGCGCACCGATGGCAGCGGTCGGGCTGCTGATGCTGATCGTCGCGGCGTATTCGCTCATCGCCGGACTGTGGGGCATCGCCGTCACCGACGTGTTCCAGTTCGTGATGGCGATGGCGGGGTCGGTCGCGCTCGCGTTTTTCGCGCTCGACCTGCCCGAGGTCGGCGGCGTGGCAGGCCTCGCCGAGAAGCTGCCGGCCTCGACGTTCCGGTTCGTCCCCGAGGTCGGCGGCGGAGCCCTCGAGAGCGCCGGCGTGCTGACGCTCTCGGCGGCGGCGTTCGCGGCGTACCTCGGCGTGCAGTGGTGGGCGAGCTGGTACCCCGGGGCCGAGCCGGGCGGCGGCGGCTACATCGCCCAGCGGATGCTGAGCACCCGGAGCGAGCGCGACGCGCTCCTGGCCGCGCTGTGGTTCGCGGTCGCGCACTACTGCCTGCGCCCGTGGCCCTGGATCATCGTCGCCCTCGTCGCGCTCGTCCTCTTCCCCGGCCTCGACGACCCGCGCGAGGGCTACGTCCTCGTGATGCGCGAGACGCTGCCGCCGGGCCTGCTCGGGCTCCTCTTCGCCGCGTTCCTCGCCGCGTTCATGAGCACGATTTCGACGCAGCTCAACTGGGGCACGTCGTACCTCGTCCACGACCTCTACCGGCGCTTCCTCGTCCGGGACCGCGACGAGCGGCACTACGTCGCCGCGGCGCGGTGGACGACGTTCGCGCTCGCCGTCGCCGGGTTTCTCGTCGCGACGCGGCTGGACTCGATCAGCGGGGCGTGGGGCCTCGTGCTCAGCGCCTCGGCCGGGCTGGGGCTCGTGCTGATCCTGCGGTGGTACTGGTGGCGGATCAACGCCTGGAGTGAACTCGCGGCGACGCTCACGCCCCTCGTCCTGGTCGCGCTCCAACTCGCGGGCGTGCCGGTGCCGTTCTTGACGGCAACGTTCCCGACCAATCTCTTCGGCATCTCGGCGATCACGACAGCCGCCTGGCTCGCCGCCACGTTCTTGACGCGGCCGACCGGCACGGGCACGCTCGACGCGTTCTACCGCCGCATCCGGCCGGGCGGACCGGGCTGGACCCCGGTGGCAGCGCGTCACCCGGACACCGAGCCGGACACGGGCCTGGCGCGGCTCGGGGTGTACTGGATCGTCAGCAGCGGCGTGGTCTACGGCGCGCTCTTCGGGACGGGCCACGTCGTCCTCGGGCAGACCGGGACCGGCGCGGCGTTTCTGCTCGCCTCGGCGCTCGCTCTCGGTGGGCTGCTGCGCTTGGTCGGAAGACGGTGAGACGGAGGACAGAAGACGGAGGACAGAAGACGGAGGACGGTGAGACGGTTGGCGCGAAGCGCGAGGGTCTCGTTAACTTTCTCGGCTTTTCTTTCCACTCCTCCCACTCCTCCCACTCCTCCCACTCCTCCCACTCCTCCCACTCCTCCCACTCCTCCCACTCCTCCCACTCCTCCCACTCCTCCCACTCCTCCCCACCGCCGCTCGCATGCGCATCCTGGTCCACGATTTCGCCGGGCACCCGTTTCAGGTCCAACTCAGCCGCACCCTCGCTCGGCGCGGGCACACGGTCCTCCACGCCTACTGCGCTTCGCTCTCCTCGACGCCGCAGGCGATGGAGGCGCAGGCAGACGACCCCGAGACGTTTGAGATTCGCGCCCTCGCACTCGACAAGCCGATCAACAAGCAGGCGTTTGTGACGCGCTGGCGGCAGGAGCGGGCCTACGGGCACCTCGCCGCCGCGGCGCTCCGCGACTTCCAGCCCGACGTCGTGCTCTCGGCCAACACGCCGCTCGACGCGCAGCGGACCCTGCTCGACGCGAGCCGCGCCGCCGGGGCTCGGTTCGTCTACTGGGTGCAAGATCTGATCGGGTGGGCAGCCGAGCGCCTGCTGAGGGAGAAGGTCCCCCTCGTCGGCGGTGCGGTCGGGTCGCACTACGCCCGGATGGAACGCGCGCTCTTGGCTGAGAGCGACGCGCTCGTGCTCGTCTCCGAGGATTTCTACGACGCCGTGCCGGAGATCCGCCGCCACCCCTCGGCACACGTCATCCCGATCTGGGCACCGCTCGACGCCGTCCCCGTCCGCCCGCGCGACAACGCCTGGGCCGAGGCGCAGGGCTTCCGCGAGGGAGCGCTCCGATTCGTCTACGCCGGGACGCTCGGGCTGAAGCATAACCCGGCGCTTCTGCTCAACCTCGCCCACCGCATTCCGCACGAGGTGGTCGTGGTGTCGCAGGGTGCCGGCATCGAGTGGCTGCGCGAGCGGAAAGAGATCGAGAGCGTCAAGAACCTGCGGCTCCTCCCGTTCCAGCCGTTCGAGGACCTGCCCGACGTGCTCGGCGCGGCCGATGTGCTCGTCGCCATCCTCACGCCCGATGCCGGGGTGTTCTCTGTCCCTTCGAAGGTGCTGACCTACCTCTGCGCCGGCCGGCCGCTCCTGCTCGCCGTACCGTCGAAAAATCAGGCGGCTCAGATCGTGACCGAGCACGAGGCAGGTCTCGTCGTCGGTCCCAAGAACAACCGGGGCTTCCTCAACGCCGGGGCCGAACTCGGCCCGGATGCTGCGCGACGCGAACAGATGGGTGCCAACGCCCGCACCTACGCCGAGCGGCATTTCGACATCGAGCCGATCACCGACCGCTTCGAGGGCATCCTCGTCGGTGAAGCGGCCGGACGGTGAGACGGAAGGCAGGGATTACGGCGTGGGAGGAATGGAGGGAACGGGAGGGATGGACGTTGGCGCAGAGCGCTACGGGCTCGGTAACTTGGTCGCCTTTTCTTGACTCTCCCCACTCTCCCCACTCTCCCCACTCTCCCCACTCTCCCCACTCTCCCCACTCTCCCCGATGCTCCACGTCCTGCTGAACGCCGAGGTCTTTGCCCCGCGAGCTCTCGGCCGCCGTCACCTCGTCGTGGGCGGCTCGGCCATCCTGTACGTCGGGACCGACGAGCCTCAGCTTCGGGGACCCGAGGTTCAGGTAACAGACCTCGCGGGGCGGCGCGTGATTCCCGGCCTGATCGACGGGCACATGCACCTGACCGGCGGCGGCGGCGAGGCGGGGCCCCAGACAAAGGTGCCACCGCCCGCGCTGACGACCTACACCCTCTCCGGCGTCACGACGGTCGTCGGGGTGCTCGGAACCGACGACCTGACGCGGACGACGGCTGAACTCGTCACCCAGGTGCGTGCGCTGCGGGCAGAGGGGCTGTCGGCCTACTGCCACACCGGCGGCTACCACGTCCCGCCGACGACGCTGACCGGCTCTGTGCGTGGCGACATCGTCTATCTCGACTGCGTCCTCGGTGTCGGCGAGATCGCGCTCTCGGACCACCGCTCCAGCCAGCCGACGGCTCAGGAGATCGCCCGACTCGCGTCGGAGGCGCACGTCGCGGGCCTGATGACCGGCAAGGCGGGGATCGTCCACTTCCACCTCGGCGACGGGCCGCGCGGCCTGGGCCTGATCCGCCGCTGCCTCGACGAGACCGAGATTCCGGCGCGCGTCTTCAACCCGACGCACGTCAACCGCCGCAAGGCGCTCTTCAAGGAAGCCTGCGACCTCGTCAAGCGGGGGTGCACGATCGACGTGACGGCCTTCCCGAAGCAGAGCGACGACGAGTGGAGCGCGGCCGAAGCGATCCGCCGCTACCAGGACCTCGGCCTGCCGAGCGAGCGGCTGACGGTCTCCTCCGACGGCGGCGGCTGTCTCCCGACCTTCGACGCCGAGGGGCAGGTCGCCTCGATGGACGTCGGGCATCCGCACGAACTGATGGACACCGTCCGCGAACTCCTCCGCGCCGGCCGCACGCTCGAGACCCTTCTCCCACCGTTCACGACGAACCCGGCTCGCCTGCTGCGGCTCGCTGGGAAGGGCCAGATCGTCGAAGGGGCCGACGCCGACCTGATCGTGCTCGACGAGGACGGCCTCGCCTGCGACGTGATGGCGCTCGGCCGGTGGCACGTCCGCGACGGAGCGCCGGTCGTGCGAGGAACGTTTGAATAGTGCCCAGTGACGACTTCCGAGTGCCGAATGATTGGTTCCTTCCGCGCTTGCAAATCGACACTCGCAACTCGACATTCTCTACATGCCTTCTCCCACCCGCACCGGCGTCGCCCGTGGCTTCGTCATCCCCATCGGCGGGGCGGAGCGCAAGAAGCGCAGCCCGGTCATCCTCCAGCGCTTCGCCGCCCTCGCTGGCGGGGGCGACGGTCGCATCGCCGTCCTGCCGACGGCCTCCGAGATGGACGACACCGGCCCGCGCTACGTCGAGCTGTTCGAGGATCTCGGCATTGGCTCGGCGGTCTCGCTCCCGATCAACCAGCGGAGCGAAGCCGAGGACGAGGGCGTCGTGGCCGAACTCGACGAGGCAACCGGCATCTTCATGACCGGCGGCAACCAACTCCGCCTCTCGACGATCCTCGGCGGCACGGCCGTGGCGAGGGCCATCCGGCAGCGCAGCGCCGAAGGCGTCCCCGTCGCCGGGACGAGTGCCGGGGCCGCCATTATGCCGGAGCACATGATCGCGGGCGGCTTGCCCGGAGCCACGCCGACGCCGAACAAGGTCACGCTCGCACCCGGCCTCGGACTGACAAACACGCTCACGGTCGACCAGCACTTCCGGCAGCGCGACCGCCTCGGCCGGCTCCTGGCGGCGCTCTCGTACAACCCGTTTATGACCGGTGTCGGGCTGGACGAGGACACCGCCGCGTTCATCAACCCGGACGGCGTGTTCGAGGTCGTCGGCAGCGGGGCGGTGACGGTCGTGGACCCGAGCGAGCTCGAGCATTCGTCGATGGGCGGGGCGCTGCGCGGCGAGCCGGTGTCGCTTCTTGGCCTGCGGTTGCATATTTTGACCCACGGCGACCGCTACGACACCGTCAGCCGCACGGCGACGGCGGGGTCGTAGCGGTCGGTTCGCCGGACTCGGACCGGGCAGACACGGAGGTCTGCCCCTACGGGTCGCACACGGGCATACATGCCGAACCCGACCGGGGCGAGGCACGCCTCGCCCCTGCGGGTGCTCGCGGGAAACCGTCCACCGTCCTCTGTCCACCGCCCTCTGGTCCCATGAACGTCCTCTCGACCGACGTCTACGTCGGCCCCAACGTCTACGCCAACTTCCCAGTCATCCGGCAGATCATCGACCTCGGACCGCTAGAGGACCGCCCGACCGGCACCCTCGGCGATTTCCCCGAGCGGCTCGTCGAGGCGCTCCCCGGTCTCCAGGAGCACGGCTGCTCGTACGGCACCGAGGGCGGGTTCATCCGGCGCATGACCGAGGACGAGGGTACCTGGCTCGGGCACGTCCTGGAGCACGTCATCATCGAACTCCAGAACATCGCGGGCAGCGATGTCACCTTCGGCAAGACGCGCTCGACCGACACGCCGGGGGAGTACACGATGGTGTTCGCGTACAAGCAGCGCGAGGTCGGGCTGGAGGCGGCGCGGCTCGGGCGGCAACTCGTCTTCCACCTCCTCCCCGACGACCTCCAGCAGCACTTTAGCTCCGAGATCGAAGAGGGCTTCGAGTGGGAGGAAGAGCGGGACGACTTTATCCGCTACGCGCAGCGCCGCGAGTTCGGGCCGAGCACCCAGTCGCTCGTCGACGCCGCCGAGGCGCGGGACATTCCGTGGATCCGGCTCAACAAGTACAGCCTCGTCCAGCTCGGCTACGGCAAGTACCAGAAGCGCATCCAGGCGACGATCACGAGCGAGACCCGGCACATCGCCGTCGAGGTCTCCTCCGACAAGGAGGACACGCGCAACATCCTCTCCGACCTCGGCCTGCCGGTGCCGGAGCAGCACCTCGTCTACAGTGAGCGCGAGGCCGTGCGCGCCGCGCGGCGGATCGGCCCGCCGGTCGTCGTCAAGCCGCTCAACGCCAACCACGGGCGCGGCGTCTCGATCAACCTGACCACGCCTGACCAGGTAGCGACCGGGTTCAGGACCGCCCGCGAGGCCGCCAGCAGCCGGGGCGTCCTCGTCGAGCGCTTCGTGACGGGCTTCGACCACCGGATGCTCGTCGTCAACGGCGACCTCGTAGCCGTGGCGAAGCGCGTCCCCGGCCACGTCACGGGCGACGGCGAGCACACCATCGAGCAGCTCGTCGAGATCGTCAACGAGGACCCGCGCCGGGGGGTCGGGCACGAGAAGGTGCTGACCAAGCTCCAGTTCGACGAGCAGGCCGAGCGCCTCATGGAGAAGGCCGGGCATACGAAAGACACGGTTCTCCCCGACGGCGAGACCTTCTACCTCCGCTCGACAGCCAACCTCTCGACCGGCGGCACGGCCATCGACCTGACCGACGTGGTCCACCCGGACAACCGCGAGATGGCCGTACGCGCCGTTCAGGCGGTTGGGCTCGACGTGGGCGGCGTCGACTTTCTCTCGGACGATATCACGCAGTCGTGGCGCGAGATCGGGGGCGCGATCGTCGAGGTCAACGCCGCGCCGGGCTTCCGCATGCACGTCGCCCCGAGCGAGGGCACGCCGCGCGACGTGGCCGGGCCGGTGATGGACATGCTCTTCCCCCCCGGCACGCCGAGCCGCGTCCCCGTCGCCTGCGTCACCGGCACCAACGGCAAGACGACGACGACGCGGATGCTCGCCCACATCCTCAAGTCGACCGGCGCGCGCGTCGGGATGACTTCGTCCGACGGGGTCTACATCGACGGCAACCTGAGCGTCAAGGGCGACATGACCGGCCCGGCCTCGACGCGGATGGTGCTCCGCGACCCGACGATCGACACGGCGATCCTGGAGACGGCGCGCGGCGGGATCGTCCGCAGCGGCCTCGGGCTCTCGCGCTGCAACGTCGGTGCGGTCCTCAACATCGCCGCCGACCACCTCGGCCTCAAGGGCATCGACACGCTCGACGACCTCGCCGAGGTCAAACGGATCGTGGTCGAGGTCGCCACCGACTGCGCCGTCCTCAACGCCGACGACCCGCGCTGCCTCGACATGGCGAACCATACCGAGGCCGAGACGCTGTGCTATGTCACGATGGACGCCGGCCACGAGCTCGTCCGCGAGCACATCCGCTCGGGCGGCTACGCCGTCGTCCTCGAAAAAGGTATCAACGGCGAAATGATCACGCTCTTCGAGAAGGGGGCCCACCTCCCACTCGTCTGGACCCATCTCATCCCAGCGACGCTCGAAGGCAAGGCCGTCCACAACGTCCAGAACGCGATGTTCGCCGCGGCGATGGCGTACGCGATGGGCCAGACGCTCGACCAGATCCGCCACGGCCTCCGCACGTTCTCGACGAGCTACTATGAAGCGCCGGGCCGCCTCAACATTTTCGACGAGCACCCCTTCAAGGTCGTCCTCGACTACGCCCACAACCCGGCCGCCGTCCGGGCGATGTGCCAGACCGCGAGCCGGATGGACACCGCCGGCCGGCGCATCTGTGTCCTCGCCGCCCCCGGCGACCGGCGCGACGAGGACATCCGCGAGATCGCGGAGATCGCCGCGCCCCACTTCAACCACTTCGTCTGCAAGCGCGACGACAACCCGCGCGGGCGGGGTCCCGAGGAGGTCCCCGAGATGCTCCGCGACACGCTCCTCCAAAACGGCGTCGACCGTGAGCAGATCGAGGTCGTCCCCGACGAGCAGGAGGCGACCCTGCGCGGCCTCAGTCTCGCCCACCCCGGCGACCTGCTGATGGTCTTCGGCGACAACATCGCCCGCTGCTGGAAGCAGATCATCCACTTCAACCCCGCCGCGGGCGACGGCCAGCCAACGCCCGCACCCACCTCGGCCAGCACGAGGGCCGACGGCGGCGAGGAGGTCGAGCACTTCGCCCTCGCCGAAGGCCAGCAGCTCGTCCGCGATGGGCGCGGCGTCCGCCTGGTGCGCGACGAAGAGGCAGATTGATATTGATTTTGCGGCGTACCCCAGCGTCGTGGTAGGGGCCTAGCATGCTACGCTCCCACGGCGGTTGAGACGATGCGCCCGATGGGTCCCATGCACATAAGGCGAGGGCACCCCGAAGCCCGGCGCGCCCTCGCTCAAGCAGAAGTCGCTGACTGTCGCTGACTGCGTCAGACGGTCGTGTCCACGACCTCGGCGTCGCCCGCGCTCTTCTGCACGGCGGACAGCCCGTTGACCGCGCCGCGCGCCGACGCGTAGCCCTGCGAGCTCGCCACCGTCTGCCCGTTCGTCGACTTGATGCGGAAGTAGTGCTTGCCGCCTTTGCCTTCAAACAGTTCTGTCCCCCCGTCCCGGTTCATGTTCTTCTTCGCCGACTCGATCCCGTTCTTCGCGCTCGGCTTGGCCGCGTAGCCCTGCGAGGTCAGCGTGGTCTGCCCGTTGCTGGACTTGAGCCGGAAGTGAAATTTCCCGCCCTTGCTCTTGTAGATTTCGAACTTCGCCATGGTGGATGCTGGATGGTTGTGGGGTGAACGTGAACGCGGCGCACAGCCGCCTGCAGTGAACATACGGAATCGCCCGATTCCAACGACGCCTTGAATCCTATGACGTTCGACGACAGCCGTCGCCTCACCGGTCCCAACCTCTACACGCCATCTCCCGGCGCTGTGCTCGACCTCTACGTCGGCGCCATACCCGTCGCCGACGCCGTCGCCGCGTGGGAGCACCACGCCCGGCGGCTACTCGACGCCGTAGGCTGGACCAAGTCGGCGCTGTTCGCGCGCCCGTTCGAGGGCGGGGCGAGCGTCGGCTTCACGGCCCCGGAAGATGCGCTCTACGCCGCGACCGAGGTCAACGAGGCGGCATGGAAAGCGGCAGCGGCTGAGCTATCGGGCGAGGACCTGCCGGACGGGGCACCGGGGGCCGAGCGGCTCCGCGCCGAGATCGAGGCCGAGCGCAACCCGGCCCTCCTCGCGCTCCGCGAGGCCGCCGCCGTGCGCGGCGTCGCGTTTCTGCCAGACGACGACTTCGTCTCGGTAGGTCTCGGGACCGGCAGCCAGACGTGGCCGGTCAGCGA